>DASQID010000059.1:0-15029 GCA_035631775.1 Acidobacteriota bacterium | reverse complement strand
GGTATTCCGTGTAGAGCGCAGGATTAGCGGCCGCATAGCGGTCCAACAGTTGGCGCCACTCTGCCTCAAGCTTCTCCCCTCTAGGTATCGCCTCGCGGAACACCGAGAGCGCTTCTTCGGGGATGAGAAACGATGCCTCAGCAGGGCAGGCCAGATTCTTCTTGGTCAGCCGAACCTCCTCCTCGCCCAGTGGAGAGCCATGCGCCTCTGCCGTGTCCTGCTTGTTCGGGCTCCCAAAGCCGATATGGGTCTGGACGCTGATCAATGACGGGCGGTCGGTTGTTGCCTGCGCCTCGTGAATTGCGTCCTGCAGCGCGTCCAGGTCGTACCCGGAGACCTCCCGTGCGTGCCAACCGTAGGCTTCAAACCTCTTGCAGACGTCCTCGGTAAAGGCAAGAGAAGTCTTCCCTTCGATGGTTATGTGGTTGTTATCGTAAAGGTATATAAGATTTCCCAGATGCATGTGCCCGGCGAGGGAAGCAGCCTCGGAAGACACTCCCTCCATCAGGTCACCATCGGATACAATCGCGTAAATGAAGTGATCCAATATGGGATATCCGGGGGCATTGAGGCGCGCGGCAAGGTGTCGGGCCGCAATCGCCATGCCGACGCCGTTGCCAAATCCTTGGCCCAGCGGGCCGGTGGTGGTCTCAACTCCCGGTGTCTCGCCGTATTCAGGATGGCCGGGAGTCTTGCTTCCCAACTGGCGAAAGCGCTTCAATTCCTCCAGCGGCAACTCATAACCCGTGAGATGGAGCAGGGAGTAGAGCAGCATAGAACCGTGGCCGGCCGAGAGCACAAATCGGTCCCGGTTCGGCCAGTGAGGGTTGCGCGGGTTGTGCCGCATAAGCTTCGTCCAGAGCATGTAAGCGGCGGCCGCCATTCCCATGGGCATACCTGGATGCCCGGACTTTGCCTTCTGGACGGCATCCATCGAGAGGGTTCGAATTGTATTGATGCAGAGTTCATCCAGGTCTATTTGAGTTGCCATTATTTGTTTGCCTCAGTTTTAGTGCCGGTGTCAGGTCCTGAAAACTTCAGGTTTGAATTACCCGCTCCGGTAGGGTGTGCCACAAAAATGAAATTTTCAAGACCTGACACCGGAAAGGTCAGACCGTATACGTGCCGGAGGCCACATCGCCGCCGCGTCCGGTCCAGTTTGTGTGGAAGAACTTGCCGCGCGGCTTATCAATGCGCTCGTAGGTGTGGGCTCCGAAATAATCGCGCTGAGCTTGGAGAAGATTTGCGGGCAGGCGGGCGCTGCGATACCCGTCATAAAATGCCAGGGCGGTCGAGTGCGCAGGGATGGGAACTCCCAGCTCGACGGCTTTGGCGACGACCCGGCGCCACGAGGCCTGGCAGCGATCGATGACACGCTTGAAGTAATCATCCAGCAGCAGGTTGTTGAGGTTCGGATTCTTATCAAAGGCGTCCTTGATCTTTCCAAGAAAGACGCTGCGGATAATGCAGCCACCGCGCCACATCAACGCGATTCCCCCGTAGTTCAGGTTCCAGCCATTTTCTTTGGCCGCCTCGCGCATGAGCATGTAACCCTGAGTATAGGAGACGATCTTCGAGGCAAGCAGTGCCTGGCGAATATCCTCGATGAAACTCTTCCTGTCACCGGTGAATCTTGCGGCCGGGCCACTGAGAAGTCTGGAGGCCTCTACTCGCTCGTCCTTGATGGCCGAGAGGCAACGGGCATAGACAGCCTCCGCAATGAGAGTGACCGGTGTGCCCAGGTCGAGTGAGCTGACACTCGTCCACTTGCCGGTACCCTTCTGCCCGGCGGTGTCGAGGATTTTTTCAACCAACGGGTATCCGTCTTCGTCTTTGTAAGCGAGAATATCGCGGGTGATCTCGATCAGGTAGCTGTCGAGTTCGCCCTTGTTCCATTCGGCGAGGACGTCATGCATTTCGTCGGGACTCATCCCCAACCCTTCCTTCATGAGCTGATATGCTTCGCAGATCAGCTGCATGTCTCCATACTCGATGCCATTATGGGTCATCTTCACATAATGACCTGCACCATTTTCGCCCACCCAGTCGCAACACGGAGAGCCGTCAGGCGTCTTGGCTGATATCGACTGGAAAATCTCTTTCACCAGTGGCCATGCCTTGGGGGTGCCTCCGGGCATGATCGATGGGCCAAAGCGTGCGCCCTCCTCCCCTCCGGAGACACCCGTACCGACGTAAAGGAGTCCCTTGTCCTCCAAATACTTCGTACGGCGAATCGTATCCGGAAAGTGGGAATTGCCGCCATCGATGATCAGATCCCCAGGCTCGAGGTGCGGGAGCAGATATTCGATGAAATCGTCTACGGCACTCCCGGCCTTCACCATCAGCATGATTTTGCGAGGTCTTTTCAGCATGCTTACCATCTCTTCAACCGAGTGAGCTCCGAGGATTGTGGTCCTGCCCTTGGCTGCACCGCGCAAAAACTCGTCTACCTTGCTGACGGTCCGGTTGAAGGCCACGACGGTGTAGCCGTGATCGTTCATGTTTAGGATCAGGTTCTGGCCCATCACGGCCAGCCCAATCAAAGCAATATCGCCTTTTGGTTCCATCTATGACTCCTCGTTGATTGGATGTTTAGTATCCGGATCCGATGCGCCTTCGGACAAGAGAGTCGGGAGGCCCCTGCTCGGACTCGCTCCCCAGGAAACCTCGCCGGCCTGCACAATGAGAAGGTTAAAATACGTCAAGGAATGCGCGCCTCGCAAGTGAGAATCACATGCGCGCAATAGATTGGCAGGGCAACTCGCGATAATCCCCGGCACGAACCGACAGGAGTCCCGGCCACAACGGCTGGTGAAATTCGTGGCCCTGTTCCGTCGATCGCGATGCTATGATTCTATTAATAGATGCGTATCGGGAAGGGTGGGAATGGACAAGATCTGGAGATGCCACTGGCCTGTTGGAGTTGAAGAATCCTCGATTCAGTTGCCCGACAAACCGCTCACCTCTTATCTGAAATCCCAAGCACACAGGGTGCCGGACAGGCCTGCGATCATTTTCTACGGACGAGCCGTTTCATTTTCCGAGCTTGACGCGGCAACCGATCGCATGGCCGGATGGTTTCGGAGCAGGGGCCTGCAGCATGGCGATCGAGTGGCCATCTTCATGGAGAATTGCCCGCAGTTTGCCATAGTCTACTTTGGTGCCCTGAAGGCTGGAGGGATCAATGTCTGTCTCAATCCCATGCATAAGGCTGTCGAGCTGCAGCACGAATTCGAGGATTCCGGAGCCCGGTTTCTGGCGACCTCGGATTTGAATTATCCGATTGTGGAGCCTATTCGTTCCAAAACGAGGCTCGAGTCAGTGCTGGCAACGGCATACAGCGAATACATTCCAACGGATCCTGCTTTGCCTGTGCCTCCTGCCTTCTTTCAGCCCGCCCGGCGCTTCACCGGTACGGAGGATCTTGCTGCAGCCATTGAGGAAGCATCCCCGCTGGAGAAGCCGGAGATTTGGGAAATGAGGGACACTGCGTTGCTTCAGTACACCTCGGGCACCACCGGCACCCCGAAGGGTGCCGAGTTGACCATGGGAAATGTCACCGCCAACTGCGAACTCACCCGCCTTTTCTTCAATGTAGCTGACCAAGACGTTCAGCTGAGTGTGCTGCCATGGTTCCACATCACGGGCATGGAGTGCCAGATGAACCTGATGGCGTACTGCGGTGCTACACTCGTCACTCTCGGCCGCTTCGACATCGAAACTGCCCTGAGTGCAGTCCAGAAATACCGCTGCACCCTCACAACTCTGATCGCCACCATTAATGTTGCACTCGTCAACTCGCCGAAAGTTCATGAGTACGACCTGTCGTCCTTGCGAGGTTGTTTTTCCGGAGGAGCCCCCGTCCCCCCGGAGGTGGCACGACGCTGGGAACAAGTGACTGGACACAAGCTTGTCGAGGGATACGGTCTCAGCGAGACGACCGCCCCGACGCATATAAATCCCCCCCAGCGTCCCAAATACGGCACGGTCGGCGTGCCACTCCCCTATGTCGAGGCCAAGGTTGTGAGCCTCGACGACGAGGTGAGCGACCTGGGAACAGCAAAGTCAGGGGAGATCGTGGTTCGCGGACCCATGGTGATGAAGGGCTATTGGCGTAATCCGGAAGCCTCGGCCCAGTACCTGCGGGAGGGCTGGTTCTATACCGGCGACATCGGGCGTGTGGACGAGGAGGGCTACTTCACAATCGAAGAGCGCAAGAAAGATATGCTGAAGGCCTCCGGCTACAGCGTTTTTCCTGCGGAAGTAGAAGCCATCATGTACCGTCATCCGGCCATTGCGGAGGTAGGCGTCGTCGGAGTGCCCGATCCCTACCGCGGGGAGGACATATTTGCCTTTATCGTGCTGAAATCCGGTGCGAAGGGGACCGTTTCGGAAGAGCAGGTTATCGAGTGGTGCCGGGGCGAAATGGCCGTCTATAAGTCTCCTCGCCGTGTGCGCTTCGTAGATGCTCTGCCCAAGACCGCATCGGGGAAGATCTTGAAGCGCCTGCTGCGGGAACAGGCCCGCGTGTGACAGGGACGAGGAGAACCCTGACCGGAGAGCATCCGCGAATTCGGGATTGAGATTCAAGGCTCGTGCCTTGGCTTCTTGCCGGGACCGTGAAGATTGAGGAGTTTTCGCAGGGTGTTGTTCACAAGGCTCATTAGGATGAACGCGACCCTTGCAGGATACAGCCGCAGGCGCGGAAATTGGATCCGTCGTTCAAATGACTCCGGCGCATTGCTGAGTGCATCCTGAACCATTTGCCTGTGCAGTGGCTGGAAGCCGTGCGGCAGGTCGGAAACGTCGCACCAGCGCACCCCGGAAACTTCGAAACCAAAACGCTTGGGAGTGCCGCCGGTTGCATGGGCAAGAAACAGGTAGGTTAACTGATCACCCGTTCCGTAGACCGACTGGTGATGGTAGCGGCCGACCAATCGATCGATTTCAATCTCGTACCCTGATTCTTCGAGGCATTCGCGGCGTGCCGCGTCCTCCGGCTCCTCGCCTGCTTCTATTTTACCGCCAGGCAAGTCCCAAAGGATGAAGATCTCCCGCCGAAGAAGGAGCACCTCTCTCCTGTCCTTCGACAGTACGACTGCCATTGCTCCCCGGCGGGTTATCTTTGGTTCCTTGGGAAGGATAGACATTGGCCAGGCTTCGGAAGTATGCAGGAAAGGGAGCGCAGCTGGATGGACCGTGAGCGCAAAGGCGTCAGGCTGCTCTCGTCTCCCTGGAAGTGTCCTTGCCGACTCCGAGCTTTTCGAGGATGTTTTCCATCAGGCACCACCGTGTCAGCGACGACTGAAAGAGGTTTGCTCCCACGAAGGCAGTAAACCATAGCCAATTGGGATTTACCCAGTGTGCCAGTGCAAGGCTGATCATTATAAAAGATCCGGCGATCAATCGAATCCATCGCTCGATACTCATTTCCTATCTCCTATTTGATCAAGAGGTTAGTGGTGGCCGAACGGGGGACAACCATGAGGGGAGCCTCGCCCCACTGCATGATCCGCTCGGTCGTGCCGCTAAAGAGCATCCCGAACACGGACGCTCTTCGTTCGGCACCCATGACGATTACGTCGGGCTTCATCTCGTGGGCAGCCGTCAGGATGGCGCCGGCTGCGTCCCCGTGATAGGTAAGCTCCTCAATTCTGCAGCGCTTGCGAACGTCATCGGGTACAAGGGTGCAGTCGATCTGCTTGTCTTTCTCTTCGACAGCATGAATGACGGTCATGCGCAGCTTTCCGGCTTCCGCAATGGCGGCGGCATACTGAAGCGTCTCCCGGCCCACGGCACTGAAGCTCACCGGGCAGAGGATATGCTCCAGCGGGGCGGCAGCCGTCCCATCGCGGACAGCGAGAATGGGTTTGGGGCTCTCATGGAGAATGCGCTCCGCCACGGAGCCGAGCCAGAAACGATCGGCCCCGCGGCGTCCGTGCGTTCCCATAACGATTAGATCCGCAGCGAGCGAGCCTGTGGCCTCCAGGATTGCTTCCACGGGATGTCCTGCAACCACCGAGGCCTCTGCCTCGAAACCAAGTGCGTCAGAACTTTCCTTGCGGAGATATTCCGCCGCGATTTTGGCGGATTTCTTCAGGTCCCGTTTCAAGCTCTGGAGCTGCCCGCTTGAAAAATAAGGGGGCAGATCGAAGTGCTGCACATGCAGCAGGTGCACGGCACCCCCGAACTGTTGGTGCAGGACCCGTGCGAATTGGAGCGCGGCCGCCGAGGTCGATGTCAAATCCGTCGGCACGAGGATCTTATGGGGCGGGAAGATGTGTTCCGTCATGCTTGGCCTCCAGTCAATCCTGCTGGAGCAGGCGATGCCTTTCGCGAGATTTCCCGCCGGCGCATCATGTAGAAGAGCACCGGAACCGTCATGCGGCTCAGAAGGAGAGACGCAACCTCTCCGGCCATCAGCGAGATGGCCAACCCCTGGAATATGGGATCGAACAGGATGACGGCCGAGCCAACCACGACTGCGGCAGCCGTCAGCATCATGGGCCTGAACCTGACAGCGCCTGCATCCACGACGGCCTGTTCCAGCGGCTCTCCCATCGCGAGTCGAAGCTCGATGAAATCCACCAGGATGATTGAGTTCCGGACTACGATACCCGCGCCGGCAATGAAGCCAATCATGGAAGTAGCGGTAAAGAACGCTCCCATGGCCCAGTGTCCCGGCAATATCCCCACCAGAGAGAAGGGAATCGCAGCCATGATGACCAGCGGTGTTTTGAAGCTCTGAAACCACGCGACAACCAGGATGTAAATCAGCACGAGTACTGCGGCAAACGCGAGTCCGAGGTCCCGGAAGACTTCGTAAGTGATGTGCCACTCGCCGTCCCATTTCATGGCGAGTTTATCGTTGTCAGCCGGCTGGTGCGAGGTGTAAGTCTCCAGGCGGTATCCCTCAGGGAGTGGCTTCGAGGTAAGCTCGTCATTGAGCCGCAAGATCGGATAGACCGGGCTCTCCTCCCGGCCGCCCACGTCCGCCGTGACATAGACGACCGGCATCAGGTTCTTGTGGTAGATACTCGGTCCAAGAACTGTCTTCTCCCAGGTTCCCAACTCCGAAAGCGGCACCAACCTGCCTGAGGACGAAAGCACGCGCAGGTTGTCGAGGGCGTCTATGCTCATGCGGTCGGCAAGTGGAAGACGCGTCTCGACCGGCACGTCCTCCGCTTCGCGCGGAAGGTGTGCCAGTCCGGCATCGGCACCGCTCACACCAACCTGGACCGTCTGCTGTATTTCGGCAAGTGATATGCCCGCCAAAGACGCCTTAAGGCGATCCGTGCGGAAGATCATCTCGGGTTGAGGATCTTCGACGTACCAATCGACATCCACCACCCCGGCTGTCTTGTCCAGCGTGTCGCGAATTTCCCTGGCCAGCTCGATCTGGCGGTCATAGTTGGGGCCGTAGATTTCAGCTACCAGAGTCTGCAGCACCGGCGGTCCCGGCGGAACCTCGGCGACCTTTATTCGCGCCCCATACTTTTCTGCCACCGGAATCAACATCTCCCTGGCCCTGCGGGCGATGGCGTGGCTCTGAGCAGATCTGTCGCCTTTTGGCGTGAGGTTTACCTGAATATCCGCGACGTTATCCCCCCTGCGCAGGTAATAGTGACGGACGAGTCCGTTGAAGTTGTATGGCGACGCGGTGCCGATGTACGACTCCAGATCCGTGATTTCCTGCACCTGTGCAAGCTGCAGGACCAGCGAGCGCGTTACTGCGGCGGTCTTCTCCAGACTCGTACCCTCCGGCATATCGATGATGACCTGAAACTCGCTCTTGTTGTCAAAGGGCAGCATTTTCACTATGACACGGCGGAAGTAAACGAGGCTCATCGAGGCCAGGAGCAGGATTGAGACGAGCGCCAGGAATCCCCATTGGTTTCGGGTGCGGGAGAGGAGCTTTCCCATGAACCTGCGGTAAAACCGGGTGCTCCAGTCCTCGGCCTCGCCGGATGCATGATGAGTGCCTCCCGCGCCCTTCAAGAACCTCAATGCCGCCCAGGGAGTGATGACGAAGGCGACCAGCAGGGAAAAGATCATTGCCGCCGAAGCCCCAATGGGTATAGGGCGCATGTAGGGCCCCATCAATCCTCGCACCATTGCCATCGGCAGGATTGCAGCGATCACCGTGAAGGTCGCCAGAATGGTCGGATTGCCAACTTCGTCAACTGCTTCGACCGCAACGTCGGCAAAGCGCCGGTCGCGGTTTTGTGGCATTCGTTTGTGCCGTACGACGTTTTCGATGACGACTATGGCGTCGTCCACCAGGATGCCTATGGAAAATATCAGCGCAAAAAGCGTGATGCGGTTCAGCGTGTAACCGTAGAGCAAGAAAACCACAAGCGTCAGCGCCAGTGTGACCGGGATTGCCACGGCTACCACAGCTGCCTCGCGGAAACCGAGGATCAGCCAGATCAGCAGCGTGACGGAGATGATCGCGATCATCATGTGCAGGAGGAGTTCGTTTGACTTCTCCGCCGCCGTTTCACCGTAGTTGCGGGTTACGGTCATCTGCAGCGTGGAGGGGAAATACCGGGCACGGAACGCCTCGGCTCGCTTTAACACCTCTTCGGAGAGGACGACGGCGTTCTTTCCCTTGCGTTTTGCAAAAGAGATCGTCACAGCCGGATTCAGGTCTCTGCCAGGTACACTTGCCACAGCAGGCTGCAGTCCCGCGATCGGCTGATAGCTTGCGATATCGAGTTGAATTCCCTTTCTTGCCGCGGCCGGTCCGGGCGTGAAAAGGACATAGTCTTTGGGTTCCTCGGGTCCATCCTTGATCTGAGCGATGTTGCGCAGGTATACGGGAAAGTTGTTGTGAACTCCCACCACAAGGTTGGCCAGATCGTCGGCTGATCGAAGAAAACCATTCAGGTGGACTGCGATCGCTTCGTTTCCTGCGGTGAAGTTTCCGGCATCCGCCTCACGGTTTTCCATCTGTAGAATGCCGCGGACCTGCGATATGCCGATGCCGAAGGCCGCCATCTGTACAGGATTGGGTTCCACCATGAGTACGCGCCGCTGCCCACCGATCACCTGAGTGGCGGAAATATCAGGTGTCTTCTGAAGATCGTTGCGCAGTTCGGCGGCGACGCGTCGGATCTCGAAGCCGTCCATATGGCTGCTCCAGAGCGTCAGAGCAAGGAACGGTACGTCATCTATGGAGCGCGGTTTAATCAACGGCTGGGATGCTCCCGGCGGAATCAGATCGAAGTTGGCGAACATTTTCTGGTTCAGCCGGACGATGCTTTTTTCCTCGTCCTCGCCGACGTAGAAGCGCACGATGGCCATGGAGAATCCGGGGCTGGAGGTGCTGTAGATGTACTCTACGCCCGGGATTTCCCAAAGGAGGCGTTCCATCGGCCTTGTGATCCTGGTCTCGACTTCCTTGGCCGACGCACCGGGGAGAGCTACGAAGATATCGATCATGGGAACGATGATCTGCGGTTCCTCTTCCCTCGGCAGGAGTACAACTGCGGCCGCGCCCATGGCAATCGCGGCGATGAGGAAAAGGGGAGTGAGCTTCGAGTGAATGAAGGCCTGCGAGAGTCTTCCAGCCAGCTGAGGTCTGCTCATTGACGGATCTCCAGGGGAACACCGTCCTTGATCTGGTCGGTGAGTCTTGCAATGATTCTCTCTCCGGGTTGAATCCCGGCGAGCAGCTCCACCCTCTCGCGGTTGTAACCAGCTGTCTTGACGAGCCGGAAGCGGGCCCTGGAGGAGCCATCTGCAACGAAGACCCCAGTCAATTGCCCATTCTCACGCACGGCCTGGGATGGAACCAAGAGTGCCTTGCGCGTGCCCGCGGTTATCTCCACTGTTGCAAAGCTTCCCGAAACGGAAGAGAAGCCTGCGGGTAGATCCACCTTGAATTGAACCGTGTGGCTTACCGGATTTGACAACGGGATGATCTCGGCAATGCGTCCGACGACCGGCGCCGAAGACTCGCCTGATCCTGTCCGGATTGGCTGGTCCGGAACGCGCACCAGCACCTCGAGGCCGTTGCGCAAGTGATCCGAGTCGGCTGTGGGCAGGGTCGCGACGACCTGCGGCCTGGACGTAGATTCGAGGATCATCAGAGGACTGCCCGGAAAAATAGCGCTTCCCGGGTCGACACTCCTCTCGACGACCTTCCCCGGGGAGGGCGCTCTTACCAGCGTCCAGCCCACGTAGACATCCACCCTGCTTGACTGGGCGTTGGCTTGAGCTATTTTGGCTTCGACCTGACGGACCCGATCCTCGGCAGCGGCGACCATGGCCTCTTTCGCTGACAGATCCGCTGTCGCCCCATCCCGCCGCGAGCGCATTTCGTCAAGCTCCTGCGGCGCAACGGAGCGGGCCTCGGCGAGTTTCAGATAACGCGCGTAGGTTGCACCGGCAAGGTCTGAGGAAGCCTTGGCGGCGGTACGCATGCTCTTTGCCATCTCCAGCCCTCTTCGGGCTTCGCCGAGACCTGCCTGAGCCTCATCAACGGATGCCAGAGCCGCAGCCTTCTGGCTGTCGGCGTCTCTGGCGTCGAGCGTGACGAGGACTTGTCCCTTGACCACGCTGTCTCCGGCGTGCACCTGCACTTCGCGCACGAAGCCGTTGATCTGCGAGGACAGTGTAACGCGGTCACGAGGCTCCACCGTGCCGGGCGCTATCAGAAGAGCGGGCACCGATTCGTCCTGGGCTGTGATCACCCCTACCTGGACGGCCCCTTGGGACCCTCCCGACCGGGTGGGCTGGCCACCGCAGGCTGCAAGCATGAGGGCGCCTGCCGGGATCAGAAGAGCGGAATGGATTTTTCGCATGTTTGACTCGCTTCTGTGAATCTGCCTGGTTGAAAAAGACCTGAAATTCACCTCATGGCTGCGGAGTTCGGGCCGAGAATTCCTGCTGCATACTCCATTTGCGCAAAGCTCACGCGATGCCGGTAGATCGCCTCCGCCAGTGCGGTGCGGGCCGCGCTGCGGGCCGCCTCCGCCGACAACAGGTCGGTCATGGTGGCAAGCCCAGCCTCGTAGCGGTTGCGCAGGATACGCAGGCTCTCCCCGCTTTGCGCTTCGGCTGCCTGCATTGCCTCCACCTGCTGCTCGGCGGAACGGACTTGAACGAGGGCCTTATGGACCTCCAGTGCCATAGCCGATTCCATCGCTTTCAACTGGCGCTGCTTTTGTTCCAGTCGGTGACGGGCCGCCTGCAACAGGGCGGCATCGCCGCCGCCCGCGAATACGTTCCAGTGCAGGCTCAACCCCGCCGCCCAGTTGCTGCCGCCGGCCCTGGTGAGAGACGGGTTGTCCGCCTCCCATGCGGCGAATGCGCCCAGCGTGGGAAGAAGCTGTGCCTTTCGAGCACGAACTTCCACCTCTCCCTGATGCACTTCGGATTCGAGCCGCAAGTAGTCCGGGCGTCGCTTGCGCAACTCCGCCTGCAGGGCTTCCTCGGTGGGAATCGAATAGTGGCCACGCGCCAGGCGGTCCGTCTCGCCCACAGGCCGGTCCAGGGGTTCGCCCATGATCCGGTTCAGCGTCGCGCGAGCGACTTCGCCCTGGCCGGTTGCCTGTATCTCCTGCTGCCGTGCCGCGGCCAGGTAGACCTGGCTGCGTAGCAGATCAGCCTCGACGGCGAGCCCGCTTTCGACCCTGGACCGTGCCTGATTGACGATGGACTCGGCGGACTGCAGGGCTGCCGTGGCCGCCTCGAGGATTTCTCGAGAGAGCGATACGGAATAGTAAGTCTCGACGACCCCCAAGAGGGTCTGTCTTAAGTGGTCTTCATGTCCCAAGTCCGCCATCCTGACTCCTAGACTCGCGGCCTCCACCCTCTCTCGCGTGCGTCCGAAGTCCCAGATGTTCTGCTGTGCCACTACTCGTGTCTGCAGGTTCTTCAAGGCGTCAGGCTGATTCAGAGAGGGAAGGGAGAAATTGGCTTCGGTGAAACGCTGCTGGCTCAGAAGGGTCCCGAATACGTAAACGGGATTGTTGCCTCCCAACAGCGACTGATCGAAGTCCAGTCGGGGCAGGAAGCCGGCGCGGCTTGCAGCCAACTCTGAACCGGCCGCCTCGCGCGCGGGTGCGTCGATGGTCAGTTCAGGATTGTTCTGCAGCGCCTTTTGAATCGCCTGCTCCAGTGGAAGCTTGTCCTGGGCATTGAGCCAGGATGTGAACAGCAAGGCGGCAGCCAGGATCGGGATGATTCTCTGTGGTTGCGACATCGTGGTCATGACTTGTTCCGGCAGGTAAATGGTGCGTGATCGGTATCAAAAGCCTCTCGCTGTATTGATGGTCGAAGCCAGCTTCTCGCCCTGCTTGAGCCTGCGGTACAGGATCGACCGCATGATCCTGCAGGCCTCGTGGATCTCCGGATAGGTCAGGCGGTAGGACACCTCTCTGCCGTCCCTCCTGCCGTCGACGATGCCGGCCTGGATCAAAATAGTCATATGCTTGGACAGATTGGCCTTGGAGGTCTCCAATTCTTCGAGCAGGGCGGCCGCGGACATGTCGTGCTTGTTGAGCAGGTCGACAATCTCCAGCCGCATGGGGTGTGCCATGGATTTGCAGATCTGGCACTGCAATGCGAAGATCTTTCTTGCTGCCTGTTTGTTCGTCATGGTCGGTTGCCAAGTTGTATTGTTTCCAAATTTCGCAACCATTATACAGATGTGCGGATTCCTGTCAAGCGAAATCGGGAGAAATTCCGGGAGGGGGTTCTTCGCGTCTCGGCGTCTGTCGGAAGCCGATCACGCGAAGGGGCGGGCATTCAGGAATCTGCGCGCATTGCCGCCAGATAGCAGTCGTAGGTTCCGCGGTCGAAGCAGACGACCATGACTCTTTCCGGAAGCGGATTCCGATCCAGGAATGCCCTGATTTCCCTGACCGCTATCCGCGAGGCACGGTCGACGGGAAAGCCGTATGCGCCCGTGCTGATGGAAGGGAACGCCAGCGAGCGGATGCCGTTCTCCAGGGCAAGCCGAAGGCAGTTGCGGTAGCATCCGGCCAGGAGGCGCGGCTCATCGTGTGTGCCTCCCCTCCAGACCGGCCCCACGGTATGAATCACCCAGCGGGCCGGCAGACTGTAGCCTATGGTGATTTTGGCGGCACCGGTTTCGCACCCTCCCAGTTTGCTGCATTCTGCGAGCAGACCGGGACCGGCGGCCCGATGGATGGCGCCGTCGACGCCGCCGCCGCCAAGCAGTGAGTTGTTGGCCGCGTTGACGATCGCGTCCACTGCCTGGCGTGTAATGTCGCCTTGGAGAAGTTCCAGCCTGCCTGTCATGGCTATCGAGCGATCCGCTCTCCCGATTGCGGCGTCAATGTGATGGTTTCACGTGTTGCTGCCGTAACGGCGGATTCCACCAGGCTCCCGACATCAAGCGCGCTTTCCGCCCTCTGCACTTGTTCCACGTCAGACATGGTTTCAGGATGCCTCGGGACAAACATCGTGCAGCAATCTTGATCGGGCAGAATGCTGATCTCGTAGGTGCCTATGTCCCGCGCAGTCCTGATAATGTCCTCCTTGTCGTCACCTATCAGGGGCCGGAATATCTGAACATGGGAGGCGGCCGAAACCGTCCGAAGATTCTCCAGCGTTTGGCTGGCCACCTGTCCAAGGCTGTCGCCTGTCACCAGGGCCGCTGCCTTTTCTTTTGCGGCAATCGCCTCGGCAATGCGAATCATGAACCGGCGATAGAGAATGACACGAAGAGCGGCTGGCGCATAGGCCACTATTGCGCGCTGCACATCGGCGAAGGGAACCATGTAGAGTCGGCACTCCAGCTGGAAGCGGGATAGAATCTGCAGTATGCGTCGGACTTTTTCCTGACTCTCCGGAGTTGTATGGGGGAAGCTATGGAAGTGCACGAAGGCCACGCGGCAGCCTCGACGCATCAATCTGTATGCGGCGACAGGTGAATCGATTCCCCCCGAGAGAAGACAGAGCACTCTTCCTCCGGTCCCGGCAGGTAGGCCGCCGCCGCCCCGGATCTTTTCTAAATATATGAAAGCCTGCCGCCCTACCAGCTCCACGTAAAATGTGAGGTCGGGATCGTCCAGGCTTACTGCGGCGCCGGTCAAACCCTGTACGAATGCGCCGAGGGTTTCGTTCAGCTGCTGCGAATTCAGTGGGAAGTCCTTGGTGCCGCGTCTGCTGTCGATCTTAAAGGACTGGAAGCGGCGGATGGTAACGAGATCCTTCAAAACTGCCTTCACACTATCCAACTCCGCCACAGTCTCCCATGCGACGGCGAAGTTGGCGATGCCGAAGGCGCTCCCGAGTCGGCGCCGGATCTCCTCTATGCCTGACTCGCCTGAGAGAGATATCAGCATTCGACCGGCAAAGCGCGTTATGCCCTCATGCGGCAGATCTCGCAGAAGAGCTTGAATGTGCTGGAGCAGCCGATTCTCAAACCAACCCCGGTTGTTTTTCTTGAGGTTGATCTCGTGGTAGTGAATGAGGACTGTCTGCTTCACAAATCCCTTTCCAGGGGACAAGAAATAAATTCAGCACAAAGGCGCCAAAAAAGGTAGCGCCCTGATTGCCCGCACCTGCGGGGCTGTCTAGACATGTCAGGAGCCTCCGGCGTAGCC
Source organism: Acidobacteriota bacterium (assembly GCA_035631775.1). GTDB lineage: Bacteria > Acidobacteriota > UBA6911 > UBA6911 > UBA6911 > DASQID01. The sequence goes on along the minus strand of DASQID010000059.1, from coordinate 447 downwards.
GAAGGAGACTTGTCCTTTATCGACCACGACGGGCACCTCGCGCCTTCCTCTGGAGAATTCGAGCATCCTTTTAAGGGCCGAAGCGTTCTGTTCAACGTCGTAATACTCGAAAGGCACTTTTTTCCGGGCGTAGTCCTCACGGGCCTGTGAGGTATAGGGTCACGTGCTCTTTCCGAAAATCATCACTTTCTGTTGCATATATCCTCCCACTCTTGGATAACATGAATGAAATGCAACCTTCTAGAGATTTCTCGGCCGCCGATAGGCAGATGACACGCAGGGAGTTCGCGCGCTGTGCCGCCATGATCCCGGCGGTGACTGCTTCCCGCCTCGCTCAGGAGGGTGAGAGGGGAGCTCAGGCAACGGTTTCCCTCGCCAGAAACGGAGATCGCCGGGTCTCCTTGCGTGCGGCCGTCGAACTTCTCGGTTTTCCAGTTCTGAAAGGCC
>DASQID010000058.1:0-7323 GCA_035631775.1 Acidobacteriota bacterium | reverse complement strand
GAACGCCCAACCGAGGAACGGGGCTTGCATTCACCCTCGCTTCCCATAAAGCATAGGCTGGTGCCCTTCAAGAGGGGAGTAACCAAGGTCTTTGTAAAACGCGAGGGTTCCCGGCTCAGCCACAAGTCCGATCCACTCAATCTCATGCTCGACGCAGTGCCTGGTGAGCCGTCGGATTAATTCTCGGCCGATACCTCGCCGGCGATAGGCGGGCAATACTACGACGTCCTGGATATAGGCGTCGCTGGCACCGTCTGAAATTGCGCGGCCCATGGCAACAATTTTCCCATCGGGAGCGCGAACCACCATAAAGCAGAAGCTGCCGCGGATCATCGGCTCGATGCGAAGCCGATTTTCCCGGCTCTCGCGCCACCACCCGCCGGCTTGATAGAGCGCGACGATGTCTTCCGCGGGCGCCGTCGTCACCGATTCGTATGTGAATTCTGCCGGTTTCATGAGAGTCTCTCGAGCAGCCCGGCGGCGGGCGTTGTCTCAGGAAGAAGACTAGCTTGCTGCGGCGATGCAAGTCCTGGATTCAGGGACCGTAAACGGCGTAGGGGTCCCTCTTCGCACAACAGGTCGGCGGCGAATTTGCCGGGTTGAACATCAAGGCACGAAGACACTGCGCTGTCGGAATCCTTACAGGTTCAGGGGCATGGTGCCGTTCAGGTACGACTCGTAGGCGCTCAGGTCAAAATGGCCGTGGCCGGAAAGATTGAACAGTATCACCTTGCGCTCGCCGCTCTCGCGCGCAGCAAGCGCGTGCTGGACGGCACTGTGAATGGCATGGGCGGACTCGGGAGCCGGGATGGTCCCCTCGCACTGCGCGAACTGGACCGCGCTCTTGAACACATCCCCCTGCTGGTATGCCTCGGCTTCTATAAGATTCAGGCTCAGCAAATGGCTGATCAGGGGCGCTGACCCATGATAGCGAAGTCCGCCGGCGTGAACCGGGGGCGGGACGAATTTGTGTCCAAGTGTATGCATCATCATCAGGGGCGTACTCCCGGCAACGTCGCCGAAATCGTACTCACGTTTTCCCGCCGTCAGTGAAGGGCAGGCGACCGGCTCTGCTGCGATGGCACGCAAAGTTTTTTTGGTGCCCTTGATCTTGTCCCGCAGGAACGGGAAGGCCAGTCCGGCAAAGTTGCTTCCTCCTCCGTGACAGCCGATGATTATGTCCGGATAGTCCCCAGCGATCTCCATCTGCTTCCTCGCTTCCTGCCCGATGATCGTTTGATGCAGGAGCACGTGATTCAAGACACTCCCCAAGGAATACTTGGTGTCATCGCGCTGGGCTGCATCCTCGATCGCCTCGGAGATTGCAATCCCGAGGCTGCCGGGCGAGTTGGGATCCTGGGCAAGAATTTTGCGGCCGGCCTCGGTCAGGTTTGAAGGGCTCGCGACGACGTCGGCACCGTAGGTTTTCATCATGATGCGGCGGTAGGGCTTCTGGTCGTAGCTCACTTTAACCATGTACACCATGCATTCCAGGTTCATCAGCTTGCACGCACAGGCGAGTGCGCTACCCCACTGTCCCGCCCCGGTCTCTGTCGCAAGGCGTTTCACTCCCTCCTTTTTGTTCATGTACGCCTGCATGACGGCGGTGTTTAGCTTGTGACTGCCTACGGGGCTGACGTGCTCCGATTTGTAGTAGATTCGTGCAGGAGTATCGAGGAATTCCTCGAACGCACGCGCGCGGAAAAGAGGGCTGGGCCTATACAGCCGATAGATGTCCCGGACCTCGTCGGGTATGGCAATCCGTGGTTCCTGCGAAACCTCCTGAGCTATCAATCCCATCGGGAATATGGGGGCAAGCGCGTCGGGGCCAATCGGCTGCCTCGTCGCCGGGTGCAGCGGCGGCAGCAACGGTGTAGGAAGATCCGCTGCTATATTGTAATAGTGAGTCGGGATTTCCGATTCCGGTAAGGTTATCTTGGTGTCGGTCATTTGCGTATCCTCATCGTGCCCGCGTTTTGCGGCGGAATGCGGCAACGGCAGGGCAGGATAGCACGATGTAGCAGGTGTGAGGTCTGGAAAATTTTAATCCGCACGCTTTGTGCCACTGACGTTCGGACAACTTCCGCAAGGATACTGCCCTTGAGCCTGTCCGTGCCTTTAAAAGAGCCCAGGATCTAAAAAGGGAGCGGCTGCCCAAGCCCGCTTTTCATCGCAGCCTCATAAATCTTGCCCGCAAAGGCCACGTCTTCCAGGGCGATACCATTCGATTTGAAGAGCGTGATCTCGGCGTCGTCTTCCCGCCCCGGAAATTCGCCCATGACGACCATTCCAAGCTCGCGGGCATCCTCCCAGTAGAATGCGCCGGCCTGGGAGGCTCGCGCGAGGTCGCCGGATTCGAGCAGGGACTGCTCCGTCGAATCGACGACCACGCACGCGCATCTTCTCACGGTTTCCACATCGATTTCCTGTCTGGAAAGGCTGTTGGAGCCGACCGCGTTGACGTGGGTGCCTTTCGACAGCCACTCACCCTTCAGGACCGGTTCCTTCGAAGTTGTGGCTGTCACAACGATATCCATGCCTTTCGCAGCCTCTTCCGGGCTGAACCCCGGATAGACCCCAATCCCAAGTGTCTGTGTCATTTCTTTGCAGAACGTCTCCCGGTTCTCCGGATTGCGCGACCAGGCAACGACCGTCTTGATGGGCCGGACGGCGCAGACGGCCTGAATTTGCGAGCGCGCTTGCCATCCCGTACCGTAGATTCCCAGGCGGGATGCGTTCGGCCGGGCCATGTACCTTGTGGCCACTCCACTTGCGGCGCCGGTTCGCATCTGTCCCAGCAAGTCCGCTTCGATGATCGCGGCTAGCGACCCATCGGCTCCATACAGGAGCACGTGAAACCTCACTCTACCCGGTACCGACGTGTAACTCTTCAGGCCTGCAAGACCGAGACTCGGAAGAGAGGCGCTCATCACGTGCAGCATCCCTTTGTCCAGGCGACAACGGCGTCGGGGCGCATTGTCTGCCCTCTGCGCACCCTGCAGCCGGAACGCCTGCTCCACCGCATCCAGAGCCATCTGCATGGTCGCTAACTTCTTGACATCCGACTCCCGCAACAGAATCGCCATGAAATTCCCCACTGCTCAGTGAGCTGCCAATGACATTCAGGACGATGCGAACCACTATAATGGAGGGTCGGGAAAGCACAAAGTGCAGATTGGTGCACTGAAAAGGGATCCCAGAATGGATGCAGGCGTTGATTTCCAATCGTAAATCGTCAATCGTAGATCGTAAATTCGAGGAGCCGGATGCATCGGGGATTCATCCTGCAGAGTACATATCGGATTGAAGCCGACAGGCCTGTGGTGTTCATCTACGGTAAACTCGAATCCGCCGGTTCATTTCTGATCCGTGACACCCGTCAGACGCCGGCCTTCTACATTCGACGGACCGACGAAGAGAGTGCGCGAGTCCTGGGCGCAGCGATCCGCGAAGAAGAGCGGCGCCGGGTAACGATGCGCGACGAAGCCGCTGTTCGCGTTGAAGTCCGGGTGCCCCAGGATGTGCCGCCTCTGCGCCTGAAGCTTGCTGAGCATGGCATCGAGTGTTTTGAGGCGGATGTACCCTTCGCCTCCCGCTATCTTATAGATCACGGCATTCGCGCGTCACTCGAGATCCGAGGATCACCAAGAACCGGAGAGGGAGTGGATGCCGTATTCGACAATCCCGAGGTGTTTCCTGCCGACTGGTCGCCGCAGCTTTCGACGCTCTCCATTGACATCGAGACGGATCCCAAGGCCGCGCACCTCCTTTCGGTCGCCCTCGAAGGATGTGGCGCCTCCGAGGTATTGGTCTACTCTCCCGCGGGCTACGGAACCCCCTCGGAAGCAGTCGGATATCCAGGCGAGAAAGAACTACTGCAAGCCTTCGTGGGGAGGGTGCGCGAACTGGATCCCGACATACTCACCGGTTGGAATGTAGTCGATTTCGATCTGTCCGTACTTCAGCGAATAGCCCAGCGCCTCGGGGTCGTCCTCACCTTGGGACGCGGGCCGGAGCCGCTTCGCCTGCGCCCCTCGAATTACGCTCGTGCGCCAAACCAGGCTTCGGTTCCGGGCCGGGTTGTGCTCGACGGTATCGAACTTCTGCGCGGAGCGTTCATTCGTCTCGACAGCTATGCGCTGGACTCGGCGGCGCGCCAAATTCTCGGAAAAGGGAAGACATTTTCCGGCCCTGACCGGCCCGCAGAGATTCTTAGGATGTTCAAGGAGGACCGGTCACGCTTCGTCGAATACAACCTCAACGATGCCCGTCTCGTCCTCGAAATCCTGAACAAGTTGCGCCTCATCGATCTTGCCGTCGAGCGAAGCCGTCTTACAGGCATGCCTCCGGACAGGGTTTCGGCCAGCATCGCCTCGTTCGACTTTCTCTATCTGTCGGAACTCTCCCGCCGCGGCGTGGTTGCTCCCACCGTACGGTCATCGTCATACGCCGGCCCGCCTAACACGGGAGGCCATGTGCTCGAGCCACGCACCGGCCTGTACCGGAACGTGCTGGTCTTTGACTTCAAGAGCCTGTATCCGAGCGTTGTCCGCACTTTCGAAATCGACCCGCTGGGAAATCTGCCGGAACCCGATGCGGCAGAGGATCCAATCATCGCGCCCAACGGTGCCGCTTTCCGCCGCGAGCGCGGCATCCTGCCTCGTATCCTGGATGATCTGTTTCCGCGCAGGGACAAAGCCAGGGCAGAAGGCGACCAGGTCGCCAGCCATGCCATCAAGATCCTGATGAATTCATTCTATGGGGTACTCGGCACACCCGCGTGCCGGTTTGCGTCGCCCGAGCTGGCCAATGCGATCACGGGATTCGGGCGTGAGATTCTGCTGTGGTCCAAGAACCGCATCGAGATGTCCGGCTACGAGGTGCTCTATGGCGACACCGACAGTCTCTTCGTTCTTTCCGGCCTGACAGATCCGGAGAGCGCCCAAGAGCTCGGCGGCCGCCTCGCGTCGGATTTGAACCGGGACTTGGCCGAACACGTACGCCGGACCTGGCGCGTCGAGAGCCGCCTGGAGCTTCGATTTGAGAGACTGTACCTCCGATTCCTGCTGCCTGCTGTCCGCCATGGGACCGGCGGCGCCCGAAAACGCTATGCGGGACTGATAGAGGAGAGGGGCAAGACCCAGGTGGTGTTCACCGGAATGGAGGCGGTCCGGCGCGACTGGACGGAACTGGCAAAGCAGGTACAGCGCGAACTCTACCTGCGCCTGTTCAGTGATCGCCCGGTCGAGGATTACCTGCGGGGCGTCGTGAAGGAAGTGCGCGCCGGGCATCTGGATGAACTGTTGGCGTATCGGAAGGCGGTGCGCAAGGAGCTGAATTCCTACACCGCGTCCACGCCACCTCATGTCGCTGCCGCGCGGAAGATGAGAGAGAGGCGCGGCTCTCTCGTGGCATACTACATCACGGAGAACGGCCCGGAGCCGGCGGAGGATCGTCGATCGCGCATGGACTACGAACACTACGTTCAGAAGCAGGTGCGAGCGGTAGCTGAGCCGGTATTGGGGCTTCTCGGCCTGGACTTCAACGAGATTGCCGGCGACGACCCCCAGCTGAAGCTCTTCTGACCGTCTCCTACAATGCTTACCTGTTTGCCAGGGAAGTGACCTGTCGCGCGCCAAGGAGGCGTTCGTCGGCAGTGACCAAAATCAAGTCATAGACAATCGCAGTGGCTGCCAGCAGCCTGTCTGCGGGGTCCTGATGTGCGAGACGCAACGTCGAACTCACTATTGCAACCTCATGGTTGAGGGTTGCTTCCTTCAGGCTTGCCTTCGACAGAGCTTCCCGAATCCAGGCTTCGGGCTTTCCTTCCAGGATAAGCCGGCCCTTGCGCACCAGCACGAGAGTTTCCCAGACGCTGATGGGTGACAGCCAGATTTCATTTTCCGGGTCGTGGAGTGACTTGGAGACTCTCCTTGAAAGGCGGCCGGGATCCGTCAGGCTCCAGATCCAGATGTGGGTGTCGAGCAGCAGCCTCATGAATCCAGTGCCTCCCAGTCGCTTTCCTCGCTAGCGGGAGTGACCAGGTCGCCCGCAATCCTGGCTCTTCCGGACATGCATCCGAGCCAGGACTGAAGCCGTTCGCAGGCTGCGGGCGGGATCACCCGCGCAATCGGTTCGCCGCGCCGCGTCACCAACACCGGCTGGCCGGTTCTCCTCACCCGTTCAAGCACGGCCAGGCATGTGGCCTTAAACTTCGAGATCGCGATCTGGGGCATTTCTCCCTTTGCATCCATGTTAGAAAATATACCATGGTCAAGGACTATGGTCAAATAGAGAGTGCTAAGAGGCGCCGCGCATTCGATCGGGCGGCAATTGCGTCCGGCACAACCTGGGAGAAAATTGTGCTGACGACTGTTTGTTTCTTGTTGCTTCGACGAATAGATGGTTTTATAAGAATAGCTGTTGGCTTCTTCGCACACGTGTTCAGACCGATTATTCAACCCCCAATCGGTCTAGGGGCGGGATCTGGCAGTAAGGAGGGTACTGCCAAGAGCCCGAGTCGCTGTGCAGGAATCGTCATTTGTCGTCCAAATCTACAATCCCTGGCATCGCGCTCTGTTTTTTGTTTTGTCAGTCACGGCGAGGAGCCAAAAAAGGCTTTTGCCGTTGTCCATTGATTTTCATCATTAGATGATTCGGCCTTTTGGTGTAGGGAGGCCGAAGGAATCTTGAGGAGGAGTTCAATGAGCAGTCGTGCAAAGACAGGTCTGGGATTGCTGCTGATTTGCTCGCTGTGGTTTATCGGCGCAGCGGGCGCTTGGGCACAGTCCGACAATGGATCAATTTCCGGATTCGTGCGGGACCAGTCGGGTGCGGTGATACCAAATGCCCCCGTGACGGTTCGCAACATGAGCGGTCTCGAGCGCAAGACCAACACCAGCGACTCCGGCTACTTCATCATCACAAACGTTCCGCCGGGCACTTACTCGATAACTGTCGAGGTCGCCGGATTCAAGGTATATCAAAGCACCAACAACAAGCTCGATCCGAGTTCTACTCTGAGCGTAGAAATTGCACTGACAGTAGGCGAGTTGACCCAGACGGTCTCGGTGTCAGCATCCGCGGCGGCGCTGCAGACTGAATCTGCCACCGTTCAGAAGCTCGTCAGCCGTGAGCAGATCGACGGCCTGGAGTTGAACGGCCGCAATCCGATCTTCATGGCGAATCTGGTGCCGGGAGCTCGCGGAGGCAATCTCTCGGGCCTTTCGTTCAATTTCAGCCAGGGTCCGGCGAATTTCAACGGCTCCCGCAATCCGGAAAACCTGATCACATATGATGGCGCCCCCGCCACCCGCACGCGTT
>DASQID010000057.1:0-2308 GCA_035631775.1 Acidobacteriota bacterium | reverse complement strand
AGCGGGCTAAGGCGATTGCTGACGCCGAGGGACTGCACTTCGTATACATCGGCAATGTCCCTGGACATCCCGCTGAAAACACCTATTGCCCGAAGTGCCACCGCCTATTGGTAGAGCGCGTGGGACTGACTGCCAGGCAAGTGCTAATTCGCAAGGGCACGTGTCCGTTCTGCCGGCAGCAAATTCCGGGAGTGTGGCACGTATAAGAGCGCAAAAGGGGGGTGCCTATGAGAAGCAAGCTGCGCTCTCCAAAGCACGCAAGAACGGCTTGGTTGATCACGATCCTGGCGATAGTGACGCTGCGATGTTCTCTTGCTGCCAATCCGGAGAATGTACGGCAACCGGGAGTGGCGGGCAGTTTTTATCCGGCTGACCCAAAGGCGCTGGCGACGATGATCGACGACATGTTGGCACATGCATCTCCGCCCCAGATCAACGATCCGATTCTGGCCGTTGTCGCGCCGCACGCGGGCTATCCGTACTCAGGGCCAGTAGCTGCCTACACCTACGCGGCCCTCAAGGGTCGCAAGTTTGCGCGCGTCGTTATCATAGCGCCTTCGCATTACGAGGCATTTGATTTCACCTCTGTGTTTGACGGGGATGCCTACGCGACGCCGCTCGGCACCGTTCCGGTAGACAAAGAATTTGCAAAACGATTGGTCAACATGAACTCAACCCTTCGGCTTTCCAGCCAAGGACATGTCCCCACGCCAAAAGGTGCTGAACATGCCCTCGAGGTGCAGTTGCCCTGGCTGCAGCGCGTGCTGGGGGATTTCCAACTCGTTCCCGTTGTGATGGGCGAGCAAAGCTATGAAAGCAGCCGCGCTCTAGGAGTAGCACTGGCCAAACTAATCCATGCCGGCGATACGCTGATCGTGGCCAGTTCTGATCTGTCACACTATCACCCGTACGACGAGGCGGTGAAGATTGATCACAGAACTCTGAATGCATCACAGACTTGGGACTATTTCAGTATGTCGCAGAATTTCGGGATGCGCGTTTGGGAGGCATGCGGCGGCGCACCGATCGTCGCGGCGATGATCGCCGCTGAACGCATGGGAGCGAATCAGGCGATTGTGCTCAAATACGCCAACTCCGGCGACATTACCGGAGACCGCTCTCGCGTAGTCGGATACGGTGCAGTTGCTCTGGTGAAAGCTCAAAGCCGGAGTGCCGCGCAGCAGCCGTTTTCGCTGGGTGCTCGCGAAAAGAGCGAACTGCTCGCGTTGGCTCGTAGATCGGTGGAGTACGCCGTAAAGGAAGGAAAGGCATTCGAACCCACCCCAAGTTCGGGCGAATCGTTGAACCAGGAACGCGGCGCTTTTGTGACTCTGACGGAATCGGGACAAGTGCGAGGATGTATTGGCTATACCTTTGCTGTTAAGCCTCTTTATATGACCGTGCGCGACACCGCAACTCTGGCTGCTCTGCGCGATCCCCGGTTCCCGCCAGTATCAGTCTCCGAGCTGCCACAGCTCGTGTATGAAATCTCTGTGCTTTCACCGCTGCGGCGCGTGACCGATATTCGAGCGATCAAGATCGGACGGCACGGCCTGCTCATCAAGAACGGAACTCATCAGGGTCTTCTGCTTCCGCAGGTTCCGGTGGAGGAACGATGGGACCGGCAGAGATTCCTGGAAGAAACCTGTGTCAAGGCAGGTATGCAGGCGGGCTGCTGGGAGGATGAGAATACAGATATTTTCATGTTCACGGCGGTGGTGTTCGGTCAGACGAAGCCGGAGCCCTTCATGCCTGACAGCGCCGTGACTCCAGGCTTACCCGCGCGGCCAGGAGCGCCGGCGCCAGGTTCACCGCCGCACTGAGCCATGCTGTTTTCGAAAAACCGAAAACTGGGATGAGGTAACTGCTCAACAGAAGCGCGCCGGCGCAACCACCCAACAGGTCCAGGGCATAAACCGTGCCAAGACCCGTCTTCGAGTTGCTATCCCGAAGGTAGACTTCTGTGGCAAGAGGAAATTGATAGCCGCCTACCATGCCGCCTAGACCCGCTAGCATGGGAAAGAGAACCTGCGCAGCCAACAGCGTCACAGAACTTTGCGAGAGCCGGCTGACCAGGAATATCAGGCCAGGTGCTGAAGCCGCGAGGATGAACTGAGTCGTGGCAATCATGCCGAATGGATTATTGCTGGAGCGGACCTGACGAGTTGCCAGCCAACAGCCGAACGAAATGCCAGCCATGAACATGGCGATAAGGATCGCGAGCTTGTGGTAGACGTAGCCGTAGACCGACTGGAATGCGAGCAGGAGGAAAATCTGGAGAGCCATCAGTGTGAACCCGGTCACAGCC
>DASQID010000056.1:0-8984 GCA_035631775.1 Acidobacteriota bacterium | reverse complement strand
TTCGGAATCATTTTCGCCATAGGCTTGCTGGGTGGCACATTCGTGCCGCAGATCGTCGGCAGTCTCAGCGTCGGGGCCACAGTGCAGCAGAGTCTGGTGATCGTGGCCGTGATGGCGGGGATTCTCTTTCTTATATCGCTCGTCATCGGCAGAGTCGGCAGGCCAGCCCCCTCCGAAAAATCGTGATTCTTTTATCCCGCGGCGTCTTCGCGATGGACCTTCTGACCACCACCGCGAAGACGTCAACCACCGACTCCGCTGGTGGTGGGTGATGGTTCTGCGCAAGAACTGACGATTGACGACTTACGATTGACGACTGAAAGAACCCCTGGACGTTCAATCGTCGATCGTAAATCGTCAATCTTCACGCCCGGGGCTGTTGGCTCGCGCGCCCCTTCAGGGATGCACCGAGGCATCTGTGGAGCATATGAACACCCAGATAGCGCTGATCGTCACAGTGATTATCGTAGCTCTCACCTTCGACTTTCTGAACGGATTCCATGACGCAGCGAACTCGATTGCAACTGTAGTCTCCACGCACGTCTTGTCCCCGCGTGCCGCTGTACTCCTCGCCGCCGTCTGCAACTTCTCCGCGGCTTTTTTCCTCGAAACCAAGGTGGCCACGACCATCGGCCATGACATCGTAGACCCGAAGTACCTCGATCCCTACATGGTGATGTTCGGCCTGCTGGGTGCGATCATCTGGGACCTGATAACATGGTGGATCGGATTGCCGACAAGTTCCTCGCACGCTTTGGTGGGTGGATTCGCAGGCGCTGCCGTGGCAAAAGCGGGGATGATCGCCTTGAAATTGGCCGGGATTATGAAGGTTGTGCCATACATTGTGATCGCGCCGATCGTCGGTTTGATTCTTGGCCGGCTGATGATGATGCTGATGTATCTCATCTTTCGCAACTCGTCTCCCCGCAGGGTCGACCATATCTTCCGCCGCGGGCAGCTCGTGTCGGCTTCGATTTTCAGCTTCAGCCACGGCATGAACGACGCGCAGAAGACGATGGGAATCATACTCGCCCTTCTCATATCGGCGGGCCTTGAGCCTGCTGCTGCTTCCGGCGGGAAGGCACATCTTCCGCTCTGGGTGATTTTCTCCTGCAATTTTGCGATCGGGTTGGGAACGTATTTCGGGGGCTGGAGAATCGTCAAGACTCTCGGCATGCGGCTGACGAAACTGCAACCGGTCGGTGGATTCTGTGCAGAAACCGGAGGTGGAGTGACTATCGTTTTCCTGTCGCTTCTGGGGATACCCCTCAGCACCACCCATACCATCACAGGCGCTATCATCGGGGCCGGTTCGATCACGCGCCGCTCGGCTGTGCGCTGGGGTATCGCCCGCAATATCGTCTGGGCATGGATTCTCACCATCCCGTGCTCCGCGGTGTTCGGCGCCCTTTTGGAAATCATCTTGCGCCCGCTCCTGCGTAATTAGGGCCCGCCCAAAAATTGCCACGAATTGCACGAATTTCACGAATAGGTCCTTCCTATCGTTCGTGTAATTCGAGAAATATGTGGTTTCTTCGGAGGTAAGTAATGTGGTGGCGTGAGGCGACCGCCGTCCAGAGACGAGCGCTCCTGGCTGCCTCTCTGGGGTGGATGCTCGACAGCATGGATATTCTCCTCTACTCCATGGTGCTCACGTATATGATGCGGGATCTGGGCATGCACGAGCGACTGGCGGGTTTCATGGCTTCCCTGACGCTCGTCTCCTCTGCCGTTGGGGGAATACTCTTCGGCATTCTTGCGGATCGCCTCGGTCGATCTCGCTCACTGATGGCCAGCATTCTCGTCTATTCGATCTTCACTGCCGCCTGCGGTCTCTCTCAAAATGTGGTGCAGCTAGGCCTGTTCCGCGTGCTCCTTGGTCTGGGAATGGGCGGGGAATGGGCGTGCGGTGCGGCTCTGGTCGCAGAAACCTGGCCTTCCCGGCACCGCGGAAAGGCACTGGGAATGATGCAGAGTTCGTGGGCAATAGGATACGGGCTGGCCGCAGCCCTGACTGCGCTAGTCCTGCCCAGGTTCGGCTGGCGCGCCGTGTTCTTTGCCGGAATTCTTCCCGCGCTGGCGACCCTCTGGATTCAAAAGTATGTGCCTGAACCGGAAATCTGGCGACGCTCAAAGGAAAGCGAGGCGAATCAGCAGGCACAAATCCGTCTGAGGGATCTCTTGCAAGGCGATTACCGCAAGCACATTCTGGTGACCAGTCTTGCCAATGCCGGCACCATGTTTGCCTGGTGGGGACTCTTCACCTGGATCCCCGCTTTTCTGTCGCTTCCTCCGGACCGCGGCGGCGCCGGCCTGAGTGTCCTGAAAACTTCCACGTGGATAATTCTCATGCAGGTCGGGATGTGGCTCGGTTACGTGTCTTTTGGTTTTGTAAGCGACCGGATAGGGCGAAGGAGGGCGTATGTGGGCTACATCTTCGCCGCCGCGGCTCTGGTGCCTGTCTATGCCGGCACTCGTGCGGCCATTCCGCTGCTTCTGATCGGACCACTGGTTGGTTTCTTCGGGACAGGATACTTCAGCGGTTTTGGCGCAATTACCGCAGAGATCTTCCCGACTGCCGTGCGGGCAAGTGCTCAGGGACTCACCTATAATCTGGGTCGCGGCGTAAGCGCGGCGGCTCCTTATCTCGTGGGTTCTTTGGGCGCCCGATACGGGTTAGGCTTCGCCTTCCTGCTCACCTCAGGCTCCTTCCTTCTGGCCGGGCTCATAGCTCTCCTCATCCCGGAAACACGCGGGCGCGAGCTGCAATAGCGGATTCCCTTGCCCTTGTTGCTCGCTCCTCACATACCACCCCGGGTATGGCTCGTCGCTCGCGCCTCGCTGGTGGGCCTGGGGGCCAGCAGCAGAATGTGAAGTTATTCTTGAGCGAGCCCTAGGGTGGACTCCGAGGCCGGGTGGTGACAAAATAACCTCAACTCGGGAGAATCCTCATGAATAGAGTTACCGAAATCTACCTGAATGGAGCCGTGCATCGCCTCGATGTTGATCCCGAAAGAAGCCTTCTAAGCGTTCTGCGGGAGGAGCTGGACCTCACGGGTACGAAGTATGGCTGCGGTGAAGGACAGTGCGGTGCCTGCACGGTGCTGCTTGACGGGCAGTCCGTGCGCTCATGCATGACCGCTGTGGGCAGCGTCTCCGGCAAGCAGATCACGACCATCGAAGGCCTGGAGAAAGACGGGCGCCTCCATCCGCTGCAGGAGGCGTTCCTCAAGGTAGATGCGATGCAGTGCGGTTATTGCACTGCGGGCATGATTATGTCGGGAGCCGCGCTCCTGCGCAGAACCCCCAGACCGACGCGCCAGGAGATACTGCGCTTCATGGAAGGGAACATCTGCCGCTGCGGGACCTATACCAGGATCATCAAGGCAATTGAGATGGCTGCGGCAACGGCAAAGGAGGGGCAATGAGCAATCAGGACGCATCTCAGTTCTTCATCGAGCCCGAGCGCTACGAACTTTGGTCTGAACCTTCCTTCCGTTTCGACCTCGAGCGCCGGGACTTCTTTAAATTACTCGGCGCAGGCGTAGTGGTGCTCTTTTCACTCCCGGCGGCAAACGCTTTCCAGGAATCAGGTGTCGGCAGACCCCGCGGCGACACGGTGCCCCAGGACATTGGCGCGTGGCTCCACATTGGCGAAGACGGGCGAGTCACGGTTTTCACGGGCAAGGTGGAAGCCGGGCAGGGCAGTCGGACCGAGCTGACTCAGGTCGTCGCCGAGGAACTTCGGACCGGATTGGAGACCATCCATCTCGTCATGGGTGATACGGCCCTGACTCCGTTCGATATGGGCACATTCGGCAGCCGCACGACGCCCACGATGGTGCCTCAACTGCGAAAAGCCTCTGCGGCTGCACGCGAACTCTTGATCGACCTGGCGGCGGAAAGATGGAAGAGCGCACGGAATTCTCTCCGGGCTGATTCCGGGAAGGTATTGGACGTCACGGGCAAGAAGTCGGCTGCCTACGGCGAGCTCACAAGAGGGCAAAAACTGATCAAGACAATCGGCGACACCGCGCCCACGACCCCTCCCCCCGAATGGAAAGTCGAGGGTCGTGAGGTCCGAAAGATCAGCAACCGCTCGATCGTCACGGGTCAGCATAAGTATCCTTCCGATCAGAAGCGGCCGGGAATTCTGATGGGCAGGGTGTTGCGGGCCCCCGCTTACAACTCAACGCTATCGACCATTGACACGGCCAAAGCGGAGGCAATAGACGGTGTAACGGTTGTGCGCGATGGAGAGTTTGTCGGCGTGGCCGGCCCTGATAGCGCACGTGCTGCGCAGGCTCTGGCAGGCATTCAGGCCTCCTGGAATACCCCGCGGCAGCCCTTTGCCGGCGATTTGTTCGAGTACCTCAAATCAAATCCGGTACAAGGAACAGGCTTCGGAGGCGGCGGGCACCCCACCCGTGGTTCCATTGAGGAAGGCATGGCTGCCGCGGACAAAAAACTGACCGCCACTTACACCGTCACCTACATCGCGCACGCTCCCTTGGAACCGCGCGCAGCCGTGGCCGAATGGTCCGATGGGAAGCTCACCGTCTGGACGGGCACTCAGCGGCCATTCGGGGTCCGAGAGGAACTGTGCCAGACGTTCCGGCTGCCGGATGATCGCGTGCGCGTCATCATGCCGGATATGGGTTCCGGCTATGGCGGAAAGCATTCCGGTGAAGTCGCGATCGAGGCGGCGCGATTGGCCAAGGCTGCGGGAAAGCCGGTGAAGGTTGTCTGGACTCGCGAAGAGGAATTCGCCTGGGCCTACTTCCGGCCGGCAGGTGTGATCGAAGTATCCACCGGTGTGAAGAATGACGGGAAAATCACTGCATGGGATTTCCACAACTATAACTCCGGGGCCGCCGGCATTGCGCCGGCCTACGACATTCCGAACCTCCGTGTTGAATTTCACGCCACTCGGTATCCCTTACGCCAGGGATCGTACAGGGGCTTGGCAGCCACCGCCAACCACTTCGCGCGCGAATCGCAGATGGATGAGATCGCCCATGCGATCGGGATGGATCCGCTCGAGCTTCGTCTCAAGAATTTGAAGGATGAGCGTCTGCGTGCTGTTCTGGAGGCCGCAGCCGAAAGGTCCGGCTGGGGAAAGTCAAAATCCAGTCCGGAGCGCTGCTTCGGCCTCTCCTGCGGTTTCGAGAAAGGCGGCTATATTGCGACGTGTGCCGAGGTGGCTGTCGACCATCGAGCCGGCAAGATGAAACTCCTGCGCGTTGTCGAGGCCTTTGAGTGTGGTGCCATCATCAACCCGGACAACCTGAAAAATCAAATCGAGGGTGCCATCGTACAGGGTATCGGCGGGGCATTGTTCGAGGCCATCGACTTCGAAAACGGGAAGATATTGAACGGCCGATTTTCTCGCTACCGGGTTCCGCGCTTCAGCGACGTTCCGTCGATCGAGGTGGTGATGCTGGACAGGAAGGATTTGCCTTCTGCAGGGGCGGGCGAAACCCCAATTGTCGGGTTGGCCCCTGCCGTCGCAAACGCAGTTTTCAATGGGACGGGCAGCCGCCTGCGCTCCCTCCCGCTCACCTTGGAGCCCGCAAAGACCTGAGCCACGAATTACACGGTGCAGCATAGACGCAACCAAAGGAGTTTGGCGTTCCTTCGCGTCTTCGCGCCTAAGACGCAAAGGCGCCAAGACAGGTGTTGTATCCTCTCGAAGTGGAGAGGATTTGAAGGTTTGTAGCACGAATTGTGGGAATAAGATCGAGGTTTTCATTACGTGTAATTTGCAGCTGATTTTGTATCGTCGAGGACGCCCTCCCAGCGGGCTACCACAGCGGTCGCGACACAGTTGCCGGTCACGTTGGTGGCTGTCCTTCCCATGTCGAGGATCTGATCGATTCCCAGAAGCAACGCAACTCCTTCCATCGGCAAGTTGAAGGTCGCCACGGTGCCGGCCAGAATCACAAGAGATGCGCGCGGAACCCCTGCCACCCCCTTTGAAGTAAGCATCAGCGTCAGCATCATGGCCAGCTGAGTCTTGATGTCCAGAGGCACGCCGAAAACCTGCGCAACGAAAATCGATGCCAGTGACAGGTACAGTGTCGCGCCGTCGAGATTGAAGCTGTATCCCGTGGGCAGAACAAATCCCACGATCTCGCGTGGGCAGCCGAACTGTTCCATCGCTTCCATCGCGGCCGGAAGCGCGGCCTCGCTGGAGGCGGTGGTAAACGCGATGGTAAACGGCTCTCGAATCGCCTTGAACAGACGCAGGAACGGAACGCGGATGATCACGCACACCAAGGACAGGACTCCGAAGACGAAGAAGATCAACGCGCCATAAAAGCATGCGACCAGGCCGGCATAGCCTTTCAGCACGCCCAAACCCTTGGCACCGACCGTGGCTGCGATGGCCGCGAGGACGCCTATAGGAGCAAACTTCATCACCAGGTTGGTGAACCTGAACATCGTCTCGGCGAGCGCATTGAGGACTGAGACGAGCGGCTTCCCCTTCTCTCCAAGCGCCGCGAGCGCCATTCCGAAGAAGATCGAGAAGATGACCAGCTGAAGGATATCCCCTCTCGCCATTGCGTCGACAACGCTGGTCGGAAATATGTTGATGAGGAAATCTCTGCCGGAATGTGTGGGGCTGATTGGTGAGGAAACAGCGGCGCCGGGCACTGCCTGAATTGAGCTCTGCGGGGGCTTCGCAATGGATCCCCCCGGCCTGAAAATGTTGACGGTGGCCAGCCCGATAATCAGGGCAATCGTCGTAGCTATCTCAAAGTAGATGATTGCCTTCAGACCTATGCGTCCGACCTTCTTGAAATCTCCCGCACCCGCGATGCCGATGACCAGTGTGGAACAGATCACGGGCGCAATTATCATCTTGATCATACGCAGGAAGATAGCGGCGACCGGTTTTATTCCCACTCCCCAGTCGGGACGAAGCCAGCCGAGCAGAATCCCAAGAACCAGTCCGATCAGTATCTGTGTCGTGAGTGAGTGGAGGAGCCATTTCTTCATAGTGTGGCCGAGTTTATATCAGTTGGTGTCAGGTCCTGAAAACTTCATTTCATTGGGGAAACCACCGCCTCTGGCGGTGCGACTTGAAAAGGCTCAGCCGTTCGTCCGGTTGTTGTGCAAGATGACATTTCCTCGCCGGCGCCCTGGAAGGGCGACAGTAGGGGCCGTCATGTTCAGATATTCTGTCGCCCCTCCCGGGGCTTTTGTCGACCGGAACAACAAACCCCGGGCTGCGCTGCGCTTGCCCGGGGCTATTGGCTTGCCCCCCTCCGGGGGGCTTTTTGAAGCCACCCGCTCTGCGACTCACTTCGCCAGCGTTGCGGACCGAGGAGCATGGTTCGGGCAAAATGAAACTCTCAAGACCTGACACTCGCCTTGGACAAGAGGCGGTTCAAGCGGTATTGCAGGCTGGTATGCCACTGCTGGTATTGGCCGACCGAGAGACGTCCCGCATGCAGGGCTTCCCTGAGCCGCACCAAGGCCTCACGCGTCAGGGATGCAGCTCGTTCGGGTTCCCTGGCGTGGTGTTCGTAGTAAATTGCAAGCTGTTCGTACGCCAGCAGCCCCTCCGATGAGTCCCCGAGAAGCTGCTCCCACAAATCATTCGAGCGCTGGAAGTCATGCCGTCGCTTGGCTATCAGTGCAAGCTCCCGCTGAGCCTTACGCTCTACGATTTCCGGGAGCCCGCCTTCCAGGGCACGCTGATAGATCTGTCCCGCGAGGTCCCCTTCGCCTCGACGCTGCAGCAACCTGGACATGCCGAAGAGATCCTCTGCATGACACTGAGCGCTCTCCGGTTCGTGCATGATACCTGCGATGTGCGCGGCAAGCGAGGCGAGTCCTCTGAGGTCCATCTGGTTGTGATGGAACACCTCGACAATCGGGTCCGGCGGTCCACCGCGCAAAAACTCGAAATAGCGTGTCGGTATCGTCGCCGAGGGAATGTCAAACGCTCGTTCTTGACCCAGGACATACTGCTCGAGTACTGACAAGGCCACCGATTTGAGCCGCAGACTCCATAACTGCCGGGCGGGATGGAGCAGATCAAGATGCGCTTCAGGTTCCTCGAGATGTGTGACCCGTGTGATGCGATAGCGCGTCTGGAGGAGGGGCCAGTCGAAACTCTTGCCGTTGAAAGTCACCAGAACAGGTTTCTCCGCGAGACGTTCGGTCAGCCCGAGCAGAAGTGACGGCTCCTCGTTATAATCCCTCATAAAATACTGTTCGACGGTAAATCCGCCGTTCTCCCACCAGGCGAGGCCGACCATAAATGCGTAAGTTCCGGTTCCGCCGGCCAGCCCTGTGGTTTCCGTGTCCAGGAAAAGCCATCGCTCCGGGTCAAGGGCGTTTTCAGAGGCGTTAGGAAGAATCCGGCCAAGGGCGCGTGCGCTGATCTCAGGCGGCTGGGGATCCGCAAACCAGCGCCGAAGCAGGAGGTGTCTGCCGAGAGTATTTGAACGGCACTCGGCGCCCAGCAATTCGGTCAGGCGCCCGTCCTGCCGGACCGAGGATCTTAGCGCTCTTCCAGCCGGCCACCAGTCCGAGACCGGGCGTAAGGCAGAAACGCGGGATAATTTGTCCCTGAGCTTGTCCGTCATGCGCTCAACCGCTCGAGGATGGCAAGGGCAGCTTCTTTGGCGTGCCTGCCCGTTTCTCCGGCAGGCCCTACGCAGGATGGGCAGCCCTTCTCGCAGCCACACCCGGCGATGAGATCGCGCGTTCGGCTTACCAGCAGGTCGTGGATGCGGAAGAGCTGTTCGCTCAAGCCGATCCCTCCCGGATAGGCATCGTAGATATAGAGCGTGGGTTCGAAATACTCGATGGTTCGGTTTCCTACTGCTGCCCCGGCGGGTTGCACAGACTGGCCTTCTTCTACATCGGTGTCCAGGCCGCCTTCGCCGATCGTGGTTCCAAGATCCATTTTGTCGCACATCAGGAGCAGGCAGGCGATCGATTCCAGAGCGTAGAGGAGGCCATACATG
>DASQID010000055.1:0-6642 GCA_035631775.1 Acidobacteriota bacterium | reverse complement strand
GCCCCCGGATAGGATATTGCATAATGCCGAGCCCCGGCAGGGGCGAAAGACCTTTGTACTCTATGGGTTATCTGTCGCCCCTCCAGGGCTCTGGTTATTCTCGACAATCCCGACCCCGGGCTGCGCTTCGCTTGCCCGGGGGTATTGGCTGGCGCCCCTCCGGGGCGCTTTAGGCGCGATAAAGCAGTTTCGCAACAGAAACTAACTAGGCGCGAGATCACCGTATCAGGTGGCCAAAGCGCTGCTACCGCTCGTGCGATTCGGAGATGGAACCATGACCACGATACCCTCGAATCCAGTCGAAACTCGCGGGCGGGAGGACACAGCTGATACCCACTCCGTATGTTCGCTCGCGAGATGTGCTCGCTGCCCGCAAACCGATTCGGACTGGAGTTTTTCGATGAACCCCTCCTGGTCTCGAGCGGTTTTCTCTGAAACTGGCCGAATTGTTTGGTGCTGATCGCGGAATCGTCAGAGCTGCCGCTCTACTCCACGACTTTGCAGCAATTCAAGATTTCACATGTCTCGCCCGTCACGCGGAGAAGGGGGCGGAAGAGATTGCTTGTCTCTTGTCTTCCCGCAGCCCCGCGGGAAGTGGTTTCGGATTTGATGCCGAACACATCAACCGGATTGCCGTTTGCATGCGCGAGCATTCATCGCCTAGGAAGCCCGGTGAGACGACATTGGAGTCGGTCTGCGTATCCCAGGCGGACGCAATGTCGCAGATCACCCGGCCGTTCTATTGGTTCCATTACGCCAGAACGCTGAAATGTCTAACACACGACGGTGCGATCGAATGGTACCGGTCGTTGGTCTGCAGTAATTGGGGCAGTCTGCTTGATGAGGCAAAGGTGTTGATCGAGTGGGAATACGGGGCAGTTGAGATGATGACCCGTCCCAAGTGAGGGAGTCGTGCCTTTGGTCCGGAGAGCGCCAAATTGTCACCAGATCAACTGCCGATAGGATAAGGATTTACATCCCCATTAGTTCTTGAGGAAGGTCAGATCGCAAACTTAAGCATTGAGACCGAGAATGTCGGGTGGGCACATCAGTATTATGCTTGGGTCGGCTTAAACCAGCGTCGGCTTTCTGTCGATAGGGCAAACGTGAGACACTTCAAGGCTGGATAACACGGCCTCCGCGTTGTCGAAGTCTCGCCGGATGGCGAAGTCTCAAGATTCCAGCAAGACACCTAACATTAAAACTCTTTCATCTACAACTGTGCCGGGTGTATTCTCTTCCCGCTGCGCTTCGATCCCCCGTAGCATGCTTTGACGAGTAGCCGGCGCCACATAGCATCGAACCCTTCCTCGCCGCACCGGAGCGCTGTATGTCCGGGTTCGGCAAGATCCTGCGGTTGAATAATCCGGCCGGTTATCAGGAGTAAACACATGGATATTTCGCATTTAGTGCCTCGTTGTCTTTATCCTAAAGAAGCAGGTCACCTTTCCCATCTTTTTCGGGAGGAAGAAATGATCACTAGATTTACATTACGTGCGCGACATGTCGCGACGGTCATCACGATGCTCCTGTTGGCAGCGTTGGCCTCCGCCCCCGCGATCGCACAGGAACAATACGTGAATCCCGTGCAAGTTAAGATGGCCCTGTATGACATGGTCCGAATCATCGAGAGGACGACCCTCCGCGATTCGAAAGTTTCTGACGCGCTGCTCCACTCCGATCCGGAGGTGTGGAGAGGGATCCAAAATCCGCAGGATGTTCTCAAAGCTGCGGATTTTTTCCGGAAGAACGACGAAGCCCGAGAGACGCAAATGCGCCAGCGCCTTATGAACCCGCTCTCAGAAGCGGGCATTAACAAGTCGCTTGGTTCCCAACCCTTTCCTCCGAACTATCCCATAATGGACGCCAACTACTTGGTCCTGTTAGCTTTCGGTCTTGTGACGGATGGAGACTACGAGCATCGCTCGAATGGTGTTGGCTTTATAGGGAATGCCCTACCTGACCCCTACAAAGGGCTTGGCTGGTTGGCGTATAAGAGCGCATTGGTAGGTGCAGCCGTTGCCGTCCGCGCGGGACAGTTGGGTTGCACTGCCGTCGCTGGCGTACCGGGTGTAGAGACTGCGACTTGCGCTGCCTATGCAGTTGTTCAGGGTGCTTTAGATATTGCCTCGATCCCCCTGAATGCTGCCAGTGCCTGGGACGCGCAAATCGATTCGGCGGAAATCGAGGGGGCCTACAGGAATGCGGTTCTCGTCCTGGGGGACCTCTCCGCGCACGACGATGGTCAGCTCAGCGCCATAGGGGAGGTGTCAAGTTCCCTAAAGACGCACATCAATTCACTCACGGAGCACGATAAGTGGGTGCGGGCGAAGCTGCAAGAGCAGTCCGACCGGCAGGACGAGCTTAAGAAAGCCATCAATGAAAAACTCGCACAGCTCTTGTCGAACCAGCAGGTGATCATCAAACTGCTGAAGACCCCGGAGGGAAAGCGGCCGGGCTGGGGCTCCGAAGGCTACAAGTGATCGGAATTCGACGAAGCGTCACCGCAAGGTGGCGTCTTTGCGTGACGAGGCCGAAGCGAGCCACCGGCGGCTGAAGCCATCCGCAAGATTTTGACTTGCCTCGGCCTTCCTTCACGTGCCCCTCCGATCGCTGGCACAATTCCGGAATGCGGGGGGCGGCAGAATCAGCTTTGATGAGCTGCGCAGGACGATTGCCGCAGCATGGGAGGGGTGTGTCGAAATCCCTTGTTTCGGCCTTGCGGTTTCGGCTTAGAACGCTCTCGTCGGCTGCCGGATCAGAAGCCTGACAGGCGAATATGCAGCTTATGTTGCGAGTGTCCGGTGGAAAAGGATAGGAGGTTCAAGCTGCCTCATTGCAGCGGCCTCATCCGGGCACGCCCCAGGCATGGACTCCACGGGATCCTTCCGGCTTCCGATAAGGGGCAATCTCTCAACCTGCCCCGCCTCCCCGGCTTATGAATGGGATCATGACTCAAAAACGATGCTGCGGCCCACTCCCTCTCGAAGTTCCGTGCGAGGAAGCGGAGCCGCCAATTCTCCTGGCCACCTGGACGAGTAGTTGAAAATAACCGGCCAACCCTAGCCGCACCTCTAAATTATTGAAAAATCGGCGGGTTGGCTGGCTTTTTGCGACATAACCGGTCCAATCTGTGCACGCGCTGGCAACTCTCATGCTCTGTATGAGTTAGATCCAAGCGGGCAGCATGATTGGCCGGTTATGTCGGCTTATCGGACAGATGATCCCCTGCCCAAGACGGCATTGTGGGAGATCTGCCGCAAACGGAAGGTTTCCCGAATTGCGACTTGAACAGTGTTTTCAACTAGAGCGCGATTCGCATCAGAGGTTAATTCAGTCACGCCTGCCGATTGCTTGCCGAGTCGTTTGCGGATTCAGGTGGAAGAGGGGGGAAAAAGGCGGAAAATTTGTGTTAGAACCGCGTATCTTGTTGATTCTATTGGGTCCGAACGCAGTTCGTAATCAGTAGGTCGCCGGTTCAAGTCCGGCCGCTGGCTCTATTAGAATCGCAATGAATCCGGCAGATCATTTGTAGAAGGTTTCCCAAGAGACTGTTTCAATGACAGGCTTCCTGCCACCTGCTTCTATTCTTATTCTTACAGTTATTGGGTTGCTTGAACTGTGACAGTCAGGGACTTCAAACTTGTGACGCGGTAAAACCACGACTGAGCCCCGTCTCACCTCCGCCCAGGCGGACATGAACCCGCCGCACATGCCTTGGAGGTTGAAGTTGCCGGGCAAGGGGCCGAGCGTGATTTCGTAGAAGCCATCCTCCAGTCTACATTCGCCGTGAACGGTCTTTGTCGAATCGATGGAGTTTTTATCCTCCGTGATCTCTATGAGCGACCACGGGTCCCATTGCCGGGGGCCTTTGTTCTTTATCATTTTCTTTCCGGCCTCGTTAAGACCACCGGTATAAGTAAGGATGACCGCGTTGGTCTTCGCGTCGCACATATAGCCAACCAGTTTGTAAAAGCCATCGGCGCGAGCAGAGGCAATGGACAACATAAGGGTTCCGATTACCAGCAGCGATTTCATTGGCATCCCCCAGTCATAATCCCGATGTATGCCCTTCGCAACATCCTCCTGTGCAATCCCTCTTTGATGAATAAGCCAGCCCTAAGAGCCGCTCTTCCCTGAAGTAAGGGTCTTTCTGAATCCCTCCGGATCGCGGCCATAGTACTCGAGGGTAAAGCCTGTCGCCGGATCATCATTGATCCGCCAGATATTGGCAAATCCCTCTTCGTGAATCGCAAAAAAATAGACCTTTCCACTATGCTCAAACGTTGTTGCCTGCACATACCTGTGAGAAATCGGAATGGTCTGTGAAATCTTCGTGATTCCCAGCGGCTTTGCCTCACCCGTTATCTTCCAGATGCATGCATAGCCTTTTCCCCACTCCACCCAGCCCGTTCCTATGATGTCGATCAGCTTCTCGACCAGTATCTTGCCCAAGTCGAACACGGGTCCACTCTCCGGGGGAGTAGGGATGTCCTTCACGGCGTCCTGAATATCCTTCAAATAGTTCTGCGAAACGCCTGCGAGAAGGTATGGGCCGTCATCGAGCTGAAACGGAAGGATAAAGTTGTACGCCCTGGGAAACTTGGCGCCGTACATAACGAGCTCAAGACCTTGCGATGGATCGTCCTTGACGCGCCATAGAGTCGCACCCACCTTTGGATGGATGCCCAGAATGTGCGGGTGATCCTTTATGTATACAACTGCGAGACGATGATTGGGGGACATCTTGGCCTTGTAATTCACAAGATCCCAAGTCAATCCGTTCGGGCCCTCCCGGATGCTCCAGATATTCGCGCCCAATTTCTCGTGCAGGCCGAGAATATAGGGTTGTCCTTTGAGCTGAAAGGATACGACCTGTTCGTAGTTGGGAGACATCTTGCCCTTGTATTTGACGAGCGTGAACCCGGTTGTCGGGTTGTCATTGATGCGCCAGATGTTCGCACCCACCCTATGCAGACCGAAGATGTAGGGGCGATTGTTCAGCTCGAACGATGTGAGGGCTATATAATCAGGCGACATTTTGGCGTCGCTCACCACGGGCTCAAACCCCATGCGGGGATCGTCCCTGACGCGCCACCAATTGGCAGCGTTGTCCCCCGGCACACTGACAGGCTGGCCCAAGGCCATTTCTTGCTTGCTGCAGGGAAGCAGCCCAAAAAGGTAGGTACCTGTTTGGCCGGTATCTGAGCGGTCGTAAAACGGGAAGACTCGAAGCGCACCGGCGTCTATCTTTTGAGCCAGGGCGAGGCGCGAGGACACGCCGAGTGCTCCCAGTAGAATCGCGAATGAAAGTATAGGGACAGCAGAGCGAAGCTTGAGCGTCCTGGTGGTCCAGATCATGTCCGTACTCCTTTCCCAATTTCGACTGTTCATTACATTCGGGGTGAAACCCGGAAGGATTCTTCGAGGCTCTGAAGTCCAGGAGCTTGGCTCTTGGGAGCTTCACCTCAAGGGCTCAAAGTACTCCAGAAGTCTCCAACAAGTCCTCACCTTTCGGAGGAGCCGATGAGATGGCGGCTTCCGGCCTCCTGCCTCTAACGGGAACAAAACTCACGTCAGGCCCCGAATAACTGCTTGAATAACGGCGCGGAGGCTATGGCGGGGTCGTCGACACCAGCCTTGCGACTTCCCGCTCCAAGTGGGAGTCGCGATAGCCCGCACTCTTCAACATATCAAGCAGCTTCTGGTTCATCCTGCACTGAGATTCCTTGAGCGAAGCATGGACTCTGCTGAGGAGCTCAAAATAACGGGACTGGCTGTTCCGCTCGAGAAATGTGCCATAGCTCTGATACAGCTTTGAATCAATGGCTCCTTTGTTCGAGAAATCATACGCTCGCGTATTGTCCAGTCCCAGCAGGTACCACGACATCATTGTCTGGATCCCGGGTCCTATAACAGTTCTGGTTTCGGGAAGAGACGGATGGCAGACGGCAAATCTTTCCCAGTGGGCGATACGTCTCCCCAGATCTTCCCACGAAATCAGGAGGGCGGCATCTTCAACGATTCGCTGCCGTGATTCCTCGATGTGGAAGAGCATATAGTCGCGGTATTCACCGCTCAGAGAGGCCGCCAGGTTCAATAAGAAATCGAGATCTTCGTTCAAGTACCAGTCTCCCTCGGAATTTCTGAAGTCCATACCGCACTCCCTGTACTCCTCCAGTTGCTTCAGTTCTCGATGGTAGTTAGTCTTCAGCTCCGAGGCCGCCGGAGACGAAGACTTCGCCAGAGCGGAAAGCGGACTGTCGTACGAGCCTGTTTCATCTGCAACCAGGCGAAGGACTCTCTGGAGGTCCTCGCGACGGCAAAATTCATCGTCACAGATGCGAATGGCGTCCCGATAGAACGCCAGAAAGAGGCGGAAGGCGTCCGCCTGCACCTCGGGACGGACCGCGGAATACGTTTTGAGGAACTCCTGCCGGGCCGCGAGGATGGATTGCTTTCGGGACAGGTCCAGGTTGCGAAGAGAGTTTTCAAACTGCCTGACGGGGGAGTCCGTCCGAACCTCGCGCTCGCTCTGCGCTGCGGAAGCGACTTGAAACTGGACTGAAGTCGAGTGACTGAGTGGGAGGAGCAATACAAACAAGAGGGTGCTTCGGTTCCAGGACGATGGTTGGAGCTGAT
>DASQID010000054.1:0-8365 GCA_035631775.1 Acidobacteriota bacterium | reverse complement strand
CGACAGAAACCAGCTATCGCTCAATCAGGCGGGTGGCCAGCTTCGGATTCTGAGCCAGCTTGTAGATCGGATACACTATCCCTTGGTTCAAATAGGCATCCAGAAAATTCCACACTACCAGTCCATCGTCACTCTCCGGCTCCAGAAGGTAGAAAGCCAGATTGGCCAGGGGCTGAGTTGTCCGGACCAGGATGGACCCGGCTGGAAAGGAGATCTTATCCTTTTGCCAGTGGCCGCCGACCCGTGTTTCACGATGGCCCTGATAAGCACGCTCGGCTCGCTTCACGCTGTCAATCACGTAGCCTTCCGCGTCAACGGCGGCGGGCTCGGCGAGTTCCTCGGCGGCGATTCCGTGTTCGAGGAGTTTCCCGACTGCCGACTTTGTACCCGGCTCGGCTCGGATAATATAGGCCGTGGGCAAAGCAATCCTCCTCGTTGCGGCGAATATCCCATAATTGAGCATACGAGCAGGAGTGAACTTATTCTCGATCATGACAGTCATGTCACGCCCTGATCGGGGATTCTTGCTTTTCCCCACCTGCCCGATCAAAATCTGCACCGGTTTGGGAAGGGGCCTCACCTGAAACTCGATCCCCAACTCTGCAGGCACTGCGGAGTTTGGTCGAAGGACGGTGTCTTCGTCTATGCGCCGAATTAGCCGAACTATTTCCCGGGAGTGCACGGCGGAGTACTTGAGCGCCTCTTCGACGAATGCTTCCGTTACGGCGATGCGGCTGCGAAACTCGAGATAACTGTACGCTTCAGAGAGGAGCGCAAGTCGGTTGCGCAGTCCGACGTAATTGTTGCCGAATCTGGGATGATGATCAAAGGTCCGCCAGATGCGGGTCCCATGCTGCTCACCGGCCGAGCCTGGACGGTAGCCTGCGAACTCACGGTCCAGTTGCTCCTGAATTGAGAAATTGCCGTAATAATAAGTTCGGAACTTGTGCCTGGAGAGCATTGCTTTCGAGATTTCGGGCAGCATCCGATTCCGTTCCAAGGATATAATCCGCTCATCTGCGTCAGGATTTAAGGGTGGGGAAAAGGTGAGATGGTAGCCATGATACGAGCCGTCACTCGTGTGCAGGTCCATTGTCAGATGAGGGTCCCATCTATTGAAAAGCCGCACGAGTGCGCGTGCCTCCGGTGATTCCAGCTTCATATAATCCCGGTTTAGGTCGAGTCCTTGCGCGTTTTCGCGCCGGCCCACCCCTCCGATAGGGCCGTTTTGAGCTGTCCGGTTCTCCATGCTGATTCGCTCGTTCCCGTCGGCGTTGTAAATAGGAGCCAGCAGGACTATCAGCCGGTCGAGCAGAGGCCGCAGGTCACCGGTGGCGATTCGTCGTGCGATGATCTGCACGGCCTCCTTTCCTTCCACCTCTCCTGCGTGGATGTTGGCCATGACGAGAACGATCATCTTCCCCGATTCCAATGCCTCGCGCGGCTGTGAGACGGGCGGGTTCGCACAGATTACCAGGGGTAATGCCCGATTTTCGCTGGTCTGGCCGAAGAATTCCAGACGCAGAGCGTCACTCTTCTTTTCCAACTGCTTCAGGAACGTAACGACATCCGCATATCGGCTCGTTTCCTCATAGTTGGTAAGCTCCGGGTTCGTCTTGGGCTGGTCTTGCAGGGTGGCGGCAACGAGCGGCAGAACTGTCGCGGCCTGCATCAGGAGAACGACCTGAACGAATCTCATGATATGAAACTCCGAGATAGTGTCCCTTGAGGCTCTGTTCTATTCGCTGGCCTCCCGCCTTGCCTTTGCCAGCCATTCGGGACTGATTGTTACTCCCCATCCGGGCCCGCTCGGGATCGCCACCCTGCCGTCGCGCACCTCCAAGGCAGGTTGATACAGATTCTTAGTCCATGAATCACTTTCGATGGTGAACTCTATATGCGGGCCCGCATTCGGAATGGCTCCCATCACATGGAGGGTGAAAACGGTGACCAGCGACAGATTGGCCGAATGGGGGACGCATTTCATGCCCGCTTTTGCCGCCATTGCCGCCACGCGCAACGCCCGCGTAACACCTCCGATGTAGCAAATGTCAGGCTGCACGATATCCACCGCGTGCATTCGGATCATCCGCTGCCACTGTGCCAGGTCGTTATCCTGCTCACCGCCGGCCACCGGGATTTTGAGCGCATCGGCCACCTGGGCCGTCCACTCGAGCTCCCAATACGGGCAAGGTTCTTCGAAGTGACCGTACCCGTTGGCTTCCAGCATTCTCCCGACGAGGATTGCCTTCGGTGGCGTGTAGCAGCTGTTTCCGTCGGCCTTCAGTGCCACCTTGTCGCCCACAGCCCTGCGCACTGCGGGAATCAAAGCCTCCGTTCGGCCAGGCCATTGGTCCTGATCGCGCCCGCACACTTTCCCGACTCTGATCTTGAAGGCCTGGAAGCCGCGGCTGTCCCTGAGCTGGATTAGGCGGCTGGCTTCATCCTCGGGTTTGATCGTCCGACTCATGCTCGACCCGTACACAGCCATCGGACGGATACTGCCCCCAAGCAACTCGCAAACGCTCTTTCGATCTTGCTTGCCCAGAAGGTCCCACACGGCAGTATCGAAGCCTGCCAAGGCGCGGCAAACGAACGACCATGGGAATTTGTAGTTTTCCTCGATGCACCTGTCCACCAGAGTGTCAATGTCGGCGGGATCCTGTCCCAGACCCAAACGGGCGATCTTGCGGTGAAGCACCGTAGCCGCGATATCGGCATCGAAAGGAGCTATCTGGCCGTAGCCCTCTGAGCCATCGTCGGTGCGGATACGCACGATGCTCAAGTTCGTGCCCTGGGTGAAAGTTTCAATGCTCTTGATTTTCAGGCCCGTTTTTCGGCCGAGCACAGCTGGTAGACTGCCTGATGTGCCGATCACCGGGGGAAGATGCTCTTTCTGTGGATTTCCTTCCAGTGTGCCCGCCTGGCAGGAAGCAATCCCTGTGGCTGCTATGGTCTTCATGAAAGTGCGTCGACTGTCCTTCATCGGGTTTCCTCCAAAGTTCCTTGTCCGGCTAAGTGGATGAATTCATAAATACGATGATGTATCGCAGCCGCAAGGCAGTAATGCAAAGAATTTGTCATTTGCAGACCCTTACTGTCGGCCGCGCGACAGCGCCTCGATCAACGCTGTACGCGGCCCTTCCTCTCGAGGAAGTGGATCGTACACTCTACACAAGCCGTCCTTGACCGTAACCGCTCGTATTGCTCTCGACATGAATGGCTCGATTTCGTGGGTCGCTATAACCACGGATGATCTTTTGTCGAGAAGCCGCTCAACCCAGGCAAGAATCTGCTCGCGCATGGTCCGGTCCATGGATTCCAACGGCTCGTCCAGCAGGACGACGCGGGGCGAGCCTATCCATGCCGCGGCCAGAACCGCCCTGCGTCTCTGACCCATGGAGAGTTCGCGGATGGATCGGCCCGACAATCCCTTCAGCCCGGCGTTTTCGAGTGCCGCGAGTCCCTGATTCGCCGGCTCTCCACGCAGCCTGCAGACGAGGCGCAGGATGTCGGTGATAGTGGCGTAAGGCGTGAGGTCAGGCTGCTCAGGAACATAAGCGAGGTTGCGCCGCGCAGCCGCCTCATCGCGCCAAAGGCTGCAGCCTTCGATTTCCACGGTCCCCCGGTCCGGGCGCTCCACCCCCGCCGCAAGCTTCAGCAGAGTGCTCTTGCCGCAGCCATTTGGTCCCAGAAGCAGGGTCAGGCCGGCGGCGATTTTGAGGTCCGCTCCTTGGAGCACCGGTTCCCCGGGGCGGTAAGCATAATGCACTTGGAGAAGGCGGATCATCAGGCACTCCAGGAAAGGGAATCGCCCCCGGCATCATGATGCTTTTCGAGCCAGCGCGTGACTTTCTGCCGGGAGTCGGTGTTCCGTGCGGCAAGAAGCGCCAGGGGCGCCGCAGTCAGCGCCAGGAGTACAGACCAAGGAGCCAGAGCGAGAATGCCGGAAACAAAAAAGCCCTCGAGGACAAATGGGCCATTACCTGTTCGCCGCTCCGGTACGCGGCGCATGTGTCCCGACGCTCGCGCTGCGAGAAGCGGAATCACCAGTAGGACTGCAATCGCGGATTCCGGGTGGATTAAGGCCACCGGAATTAGAATCAAGGCGGCGTGAGCCGCGAGAAACAACGTGTCAGACAGCACTCTGCGAAATGAGGACCATGGAAGCGATCTCGCCCATGGCCAGACTGGGCGGCGCACCGAGAGCCTCTCCGACAGCGTAGACAGGAAGAGGACAATCGCCATTGAGCCGCAGAAGCGCGTGGCCCCCGCAAGCAGGTCACCCGTGAGTTCGTTGTTCTGTATGAAGAGTCGCGCGAAACCGAGGGGGAGCATTGCGATCAGGTAGGAGCTGAGTATTCTCCAGCCCAACGCACGCCAGGCGATATGGAAACCGAATGAGGAGCCCAAGGCACGCCAGGGCTTCCCGGCTTTCACGTCACGCAGGGGTCCGCACACGGCGTCGGCGGCCAGGAGAAGCATAAGCGCCGGCAACATCATCCAGGTCTTTCCGAATACCGCAAGTAAGGCGCCCGAGACGGACAGGCCTGTAGACACGACTCGCCTCTTCACCGGCAGAGCGGCGAACGCGGCTCCGACAATCAGAAGGAGGAGCTTGAGGAGGATTGGGCGCACGACCGTCAGCCCTTTGGTATTCGCCACGAATGCCAGGATTCCCAAACCGGCTACCAGTGGAGATTGGACGACGATCAACGCAAGCGCCAGCCCGCGCCGGTTGTCGGCGCTGTTGATGGGGAGGTGGCGGACCCAGCTATTCAGGCCATGAGCCATCCGCGGCGCCGCGCAGGCCGGGAGGGCAAAAGCCAAGCCCGCGAGAATGACAAGCATCGGTGTGGATGGCGGATTCCCGAATACCTGCCCGGCGATCATCGCCACCATCGCCGCAGGATACATCTGCAGCATGATCAGTGCGACCACCGCCGAAAACAGCGGTGCAAAGGACTGCAGAGCCAGGCGCCCACCGACGCGGAGATGAAAGAGAAGTATCGCTTTCACGGGCCACCAATTACACGAATTCCACGGGGCTGCGCAGCCCCGAACCGGCTCCCGCATTCCTTCGCGTCTTCGCGCCTTTGCGGTGGCTCTTTAAAGAGCCACCGCAAAGACGCCAAGGCGCAAAGACAGGCAACCGTATCCTTGCTGAAATGGCAAGGATTTAAATGTTAGTGGTACGAAGTATAAAACAGAATTCGGCCAACCGGCAGCGTGGCGGAATGGGACGGAAAGGCGCCTAGCGCCGCAGGAGGCGGAAGAGATTGCTGTAATCGTCTGTGAAGAGCAACGGGGCAGGGTCGCTGTCTTTCCAAGGCGTCACGGAGTCCTGGACTTCCTTCGTTTCCAGGAAGCTCGTGTTGCTCGTCACTAGAATCCAGCGCGTCGCATCGGTCTCCTGGGTTTCGCTTCCATCATCGGCGACGAGCAGTGACCTCATTCCTTGCTCTTGATCGAGATCTGCCAGCGCCCTTACAACCGGACTGAGATTGAAATAGCGGCTGCTGACATGCACTGCCAGAATTCCGTCCCTCTTAAGGTGATACCAGTAGGTAGCGCAGCATTCCCGTGTCAGGAGATGGACCGGGATGGCATCGCTGCTGAACGCATCTACGGCAAGAACATCAAAATGCTGGGAGTCGGATTGTGCCCTTTCCCTCTCCATGGAAACTCGGGCGTCGCCAAGCACAACGTCAATTTTCGCGGCGCTGTCCGCACGATACGAGAAATACCTGTCCGAAAGCTGCAGGACCTGGGGGTTGATTTCGTAAAACCGGAAATAGTCACCCTCTTCCCCGTAAGTTGCCAGCGTGCCTGTACCAAGACCGACAACACCTATCCTGAGATTGCGGCTCCCCGGCGTTGCGCTGCGGTTTGGATGAAACCGGATGGCCACACCTACACCACTGCTTGGACCAAAGTACGATGTGGGCCAGTAGCGTTTGTCTATGGCCGTGAACTGATACCCGTGCTCGATCCGCCCGTGCATCAGGACCAGACGATGCTTTTGGGGATTGTCGGCGCCGGAGTCTTGAATTCGAAGTACACCAAAGAAATTGCGCCGCATATCCACGTTGTCCTGAAGTGTCTCCCGGATCTGAAGGCTTAGGGTGACAAGGAGCGCCACAAAAGCGGCATAGATGGGTGTCCAAGCCCAGAGTGGTTTGCCGTGGTGGAGTCGGCTGCCCCGATCGCGGAAAAGCAGAAATAGAAAGAGCAGGGCAGTCCCTGCCAGGCCGAGATGAAACTCCCAGAAACCCTTGAATATGTGCGGGGCAACCAGCGTGACGAATGCTCCGCCTAGGGCCCCGCCTCCAGCCACCATCAAATAGAAGGTTGTCAGGCGGTCTGAATGGGGCTTCCGGCGCGCCAGTTCTCCATGACAAACCATGCAGCAGACGAAGAGCGTCGCGCAATAAGATGCAATCTGCCAGTGCAAACTGACCAGTATGCCCTGAAACAGCACCACGCAAGCCTGGACGGCAACGACGACGAGGGCGAAGCCAAACAGGGGGCGCGAATAGGTCTTATCACTGTGGAAGCAGAGTATGAATGACAGAAGGTAGAGACCCAGGGGAACCATCCAAAGAAGGGGGATGACTGCGACATCCTGGCACATCTGATTGGTTGTGGCGAGCAGCATTACGGAGGCTGTTGCTGCGAGAGCCAGCCAGATGATTCGCTCTACCCGCGGGACCTCAATAACAGCAGCCTCTGCCCGAGTTTCTTCCCCCGACTGCGATTGTTCCGGCAGCTCACCACGGAGCCGAAAGACGGGGAGGGCACAGGCGCCAGACATGAGAACAAACACGACATAACCCCACGACCAGAGGCGGGCCTGCATGGCCAATCCCCATCGAGGTTCAATGAGCAAGGGATAGAAGCCGATCGCAAGCATTGAGCCGATGTTGGAGAGGGAATACAACTTGTACGGAGAGGAACTCCGCTGCGCTCTGCTGAACCAGGATTGGAGCAACGGACCCGTCGAAGACAACATGAAATAACACCCCCCGACACTCGCGGTCAATAATCCGAGAATGCGCGTAGTCGGGAAAGCGTTCCCTCCCGGCTTCCATGCAGCTGATGGGGTAACCGGGAGCAGGAATAGCGTTGTCGCGAGCATGTAGACATGCAGGAGAGCCTGCTTACGGCCTGACAGTCGGGTAGCGATGAGGTGCGCATAGCTGTAGCCTCCCAGTAGGAGAACCTGGAAGAACAACATGCAGGTTGTCCAGACGGCCGGACTTCCACCAAACCAGGGCAATATGAACTTCCCCATCATGGGTTGAACGAGGAAGAGCAGGAACGCACTCAACAGTACAGAGGAACCGTAGAGAATCATGGCGCGCAAAGGATACATCAACCCTCATTGGGGTGCTATCAAACATCGCCGGCAGTGCGAGGTCGAGATCGTTGCCGAGGATTTATTTTTTGTTTAATGGCAGGCAGGAAACTTGTCCCCGAGGTGATATGAAGGTAGGGGACATTCGCTATGCTCGCGCTTTTCGATTTTCGTACAGAATATGAGTGCGTGAAAGATCGGGAATCGCACTGTTGGCGAAGAGCTGATATATGTGATCACGGTGTTGTATACTCACCGCACAAGGAAAGGATGGACAGAATCATGACCGGACTAGATCGCAGGGAGTTTTTGAAGCTTTCCGCCACGGCGGGCGCGGTAACAGTGCTGGCCGACTCGAAGGTAATCAGCGCAGGCAAGCCCATGCGCCTTGGCCTATTTATCGGAATCGAAAAGGATCCTGCCGGGATGCTCGCTAGAGTTCGAGAACTCGGCTTTCCCACCTGTCAAGTCGGCATCGAGGAATTCTCGCCGGCAATGGAGACTGGGCTGCGCAACGCGATGCGGAAATATGGGATCGAGATTACCGCGCTGGATTCTCTCGGACCGGGGCCGCATGTCTGGGATTTTTACCAGGGTCCACTGACCATTGGACTCGTGCCGCGCCAGTACCGGCGTCAGAGGATCGACCACTTCAAGAAAGCATCCGATTTCGCGAAGAAGTTGGGGATCCCGGCATTTCATACTCACAACGGTTTCATCCCGGAGAATCCGAACGACCCTGTTTACAAGGAATCCGTGGATGCCATACGCGAGGTGGTCACGCACTGCAAAACTAATGGCCAGATCGTACTCTATGAAACCGGCCAGGAATCGCCCATTACACTTCTACGGACCATCCAGGACGTCGGTGTAGACAATCAGTTTGTCAACCTGGATACGGCAAACCTGATTCTATACGGCAACGGGAATCGGGTGGATGCGCTGGATGTCATCGGGAAACTGGTTCGAGGAGTGCACGCCAAGGATGGACTCTTCCCGACAGATCCG
>DASQID010000053.1:0-6777 GCA_035631775.1 Acidobacteriota bacterium | reverse complement strand
TGCCCGCGGATGGAGTGTACGAGGCTATCTTCCAATCGTCGCGAACTAGAACGCTCTTGCCGTCTCGATCGGTGATTTCGGTCAAAATGCCGTCTTGTGTGACCGAGATTATCACGTAATAGGTCTGGCGAGGCGCCGACTGAATGGAGTAGTCCTTTCGATCATCCTCTTTCGCACCCTGCACCCTGTGGCGCAGAAATCTGGTGCCGTCGAAACTGAAATAATAGTAATTCTTCTCGTCCACGAGGTTGATCGCCCATCGTAAGGTTTTTCCCTTGACCAGCAGGCCCTCCCTCCTCAGCCACAGAAACCTGTATCTGCCGGTGGGAGGTGTCGTGCCATAGGCTGCAAACTGCTCCCCCGCGGCGCCTTTAAGCACATCCCAATCCTGTTTGACAGCCCACCTGGCGGGCTTGCCGGGTTCGTTCCAACTCTTGAAGTCGAAAGCCTTATCATTTGACCTCAGGGTAAATGACAGCGGCTTCGTTTCCCCGGCGCGAACCTCAACCTGCTGGGTGGCCGGGGTAAACCCATCCGCGCTGGCCTCGATCTCATACTTGCCGGGTTTCACTCTGGCTTCGTAGGCACCCGCCTGGGCGGGGTTTTGGGACGCGGTGGTCCATTCCTGCGCGGTTGTTGTGCGGTATCTGACGCGGCCCGATGGAGGATTCACTGTGATAACCAGGCTGCCGGGGCTGGGCGAAAGCTCGATCTCTTTGTCTGTAAGTCTGACGGTGTCGCCGGCCTTGAACTGCTTCTGGACGCGTTGATGTGCGAAGTGCTCCTTCCTCAGGCTGATCCAGTGTTCGCCGGGCGGAATCGGTCTCGCGAAATCTCCTTCGGATTTGACGACGTCCAACTCCTTATCGTCCACGAACACTTGTGCGCCCACCTGGTTTGGTCCCGCCATGAAATCGAGCGTCGCGGCTCTCGGTGCTGCCGGCTTGGGCTCACGATACAGAAACGAGATCTCGTTCCTACCCCTGTTGAGCGTGCGCCTCTGCATGTCGGGAGGAATGAGATCATAGCCGCTTGAAGCAGTGGCTTGGAAGCTGTGCTCTTTCAGGTCGAGGCCCGAAATTCGTACCTTCCCCTCCTTCGTCACCTCCCGCCACTCGCGGCCATCGACCAGGATCCGGACCCCGTCGACCGCCGCGCCGCTTTCGGTTTTTGCGTAAACCCACATATAGGCCGTTGCCTGCTGCGCGAGCTGATGGATGCTTAGGGAAGGAGCGTCACCGATTTCCAGTCCCACCTGGGGCGCGTCATTTGCCTCGCCCAGCCTCACGGTATATGTGCCCGCGGCAAGACCGTCGAGGACCAGACCATCCGGGATCACCACTTCATCCGATTTCAGCGGGACCTGCTGCGCTCCGGAGAAAAGCGCGACCTTCATCGACGGGCGGTTTGAGTAGATTCGGGCGGAATTAACATAGGATGAAAGCGCTACCATGGCCCAGGCCGTCGAGGGTGGGAGCTTTGTCACGACAGGGACTGCCAGCTCGTCGGCCCTGAATTCAATTGTGGCATTGCTCCGGTTTTGTGCGGACAGGGTCAAGCTGTGCTGCCCTGCCTGTGCCACGTTCTGCCACTGCGTGTCACCCTGCTGGATGGGGGATGCAGGATTTCCGTCCAAGGACACTGACGCGTTTTCCGTTTCAGTCTCGATGCGGAACCTCGGCTTGAAAGGGACAAGTTCATACAGTATCGGAGATGTGCCGCTTCCGGCCGTCACGTCCAGAGTCACAGACTGTGGTTGGTATCCGGGCAGCGCGAGATCGACCTGATGAGAGCCGACAGGAAGTGATACCGACACCGGAGAATTGCCCTTCTCGGATCCATCAATCCGCACCCTCGCTCCAGCTGGTTTGGTATCGAGACTGAGCTGGACCGTGGAAATGACCGGTGGTTGGATTACAGGCGGCTGTTTCTTCAGTGCACGCAGGATAAATGGAGTTGAGGCAAGGGCAACTAAAACGATGACACCCGGTATCCAGACAATGGGCTTGCGCAGAGCAAGGATCAGGCTGCTCGGCCCGTGTCGAACGGGACCGGTGTCTACTCCGGAATCCGTCCTGGGAACAAGGCGCATCTTTCCCGCAAGTCCGCCCATCCACTCGGCGAAGTGACGGCCCCACTGTTTTAAGCTCCCAGCGATACGGTCCAGGGATGATATCAGTGGCGCAACGCCGGCATCATGTGCGGGACGCAGAACCTCGGTCTTGCCGGAGTCCTCGGTGGTGGGAAGTTCTTTCTTTGCCACCGGAAGCGCCGATCGGAGGCGGCGCTGCACTTTGCCCGCGAGGGACACGACTTCGGGGTCGTCCTGATAGTTCTTCGCGATGTCGCGCGCTCGCGCGGAGAGCGATGACAAGACTGACGTGTCCGATTGGGTTCCGGCTTCGTCGACGAGGTGCCGCAGTCTCTCGATGTCGCGCCCGCGTTCGTCAGCCAGGTTTCTTTCGATGTTCGTCTGGAGTTGGCGGAGTTGCACATCATCCGGGAGCCGAGCCATCGCCTCTTTAACGACACCCAGAGCACCTTTCACGTCGCCGTTCGCCTGTAGCTGCCGAACCCGGGCACGGCACTGGGTGACATATTCGTTCGTCCTGCGATCGCGAATCACCACGCGGAGGTTGCGCGCCTGCCCGTGTACCGGATCCAGTTCCAGGGCTTGTTGAACGAGGTCCTCAGCCAGCCGCGGGTCCTTATCTATAACGGCTCGAGCCTGTTCGGCCAAGGTGTCGGCCAGCAGGGTTCGGAGAGCCGGATTTCGCTCGTCCAATTTGTATGCGCGCCGGAGAATCTCCACGCCCTTCTCATAGTCCTTCTGCTTACAGAAATCCTGTGCCTCAGCCAGGAGCCGCTGTGCCTCTGCCGTGCGTTCAATCCCATCGCGCGAGAGCTTGTCCAGCTGAGCGAGTTCCTCGTCATCGGGGAATTCAGCCTGGGCGGATTGCCCAATCTCGAGGGCACGGACGTACTCGCCCGCCTCGAGGGCTTGATCGATCTGATCCACCCAGCGCGACTTTGCCTGGCTGTGCGACTGCTGATCGCGACGCTTCGCCAGACGCTCGAGCTCGAAATCAAGTCCCGGATATTCCCGGTAGATGCTCCGCACGATCTCCCATTGACCGATTGCCTCCACGAACTGGCCCTGAGACTCGTGATAGTTGGCCTTGGCCACGATATTCTGCACGAAGTCACGCTTCTCCCGCATGAGGCGAAGCCCGCGTTCGAAGTGAATTTCACCCGGATAGCGTTTCAGCGCCTCTTCGAGAATTGCCACCCTTCGATCCAGATCAGGCTCTCCCTCAACCTTACGATCCGTTTCCACGATGAACGAGGATCGTTCCTGGCGCAGCTGCTCCTCGGTGTCGAACCGCAGGGCCTGAAACAAGGCATTGCTGGGATACTTCATGAGGAATTGCTCGCAGATGGTCTTGGCCTTGTCGAAGTTGCGTTCGGCCAGGTGCCGTCGACCTTCGGCATACGCATTGTTCAGGACGTCATTTTCGGAACGAACCTCGTTGTAGAAGGTAAGGTAGACATTTTCCCGCTCCGGTGCGGTGCGATCGGGAGCCTTGTGCTCCAACTCCAACACCTTCTCCAGCTTACTCAGTGCGCTGCTGACCTCGCCTTTTTGCCAGGATTCCTGGGCGACCCGGAAGAGCTTCTCTTTTTCCTGCCGAGACTTCATGTATTCCTGTTCGCCATGCTGGATTTCCGACAGGAGCTTTCGTGCCTGAGTGTCGGCCGGCCGCAGCGCCAGGACATTCTCGATGGCCTGGCGGGCGTGCTTGTAGGAATAGTTATCGATGTGCTGGCGCGCGAGGCGGAACCAGTCCTGGATCGTTTCATCGGTGCGCCTCGTTTCAATCATGTGCTGCAATCCGTGCGCATCCGTGTTGTCCGGGTCCAGTTCCAATGCTTCCTGTAGCTTCTGGAGTGCCAGGGGCGATTCCCCCTCTTCAAATCGCGACCGGGCGGTGTCGATCAGGCGCTGAATCTTCTTCTGCCGGACGATCTTCTCCACACGCGCGCGCAGATTCGAGATCGAAGGATCGATGTGTCCTTCCGACTCGAGTTCATGCAGGATTTCGGCTGCGAACTGATAGTCGCCCTCCTCGAAGGCCTTGGTGGCACGTTGGATTCTGGGCTGAATCCGGGCCGTGTTGAATATGTCGATCGGTTCGTTCCGAAGTGCCTTTTGGAGGTATTCGGCGAACTCACGCGCGGTGGGAAACCGGTGATAGGGCTTTTTTGCAATTGCCTTGTGGATCACGGCGCCGACGGCTTGGCTCAACTCCGGATTGAGGATGGAGACGGGTGGGGGAATGCTGTGCAGAATCGCGGTAGCCACATCCCTTTCCGTAGTTCCCTCGAAGGGCCGCTTCCGGGTCAGCGCCTCATAGGCGACTACACCGAGCGAGAAAATGTCGGAGGCCGGAGTGACCGGCTTCAGCTCTATCTGCTCCGGAGACATGTAGGCGAGCGTGCCCTTCCAACCTGTCTCGCTCAGCACATCCGCCACACGCGCGATCCCGAAGTCGATGATCTTGACCGAGTCGTCCTCCATCACGAAGATATTGGAAGGCTTGAGATCCCTGTGGATAAGGCCGGCTTCATGTGCCGCCTGAAGGCCGCGGCAAGTCTGCGTGATGATGTCCACGGTGCGCGCAAGGGTGAGTCGCTGGCTGGACTTGCTGATCAGGTCCTGCAAAGTCACACCTCGAAGGAGCGGCATGACAAAGTAAGGCTTTCTGGATCCTTCCTCCTCCAGCACCCCTATGTCGAACAGCTCGATGATGTTGGGATGTGACAGGGCCTTGAGTAGTTCGCATTCCTTGTAGAACAGATCCAGCTGCGAGGAGTTATTGATATCCTTGATGGTTTTTAGAGCGACATCGCGCTTTATCACTCTGTCGTACGCGAGATAGACTACCCCCATCCCGCCTTCGCCGAGCTTATCGCGCGTCTCATATCGCTGCTTGTCCCTCGGTTTGATGGTCAAGTTCTCCCTCCGGAGCTTTTGCCGACAAGCACGATTGAATTCGTTGGTTTAATGGCAGTCGATAAGGATCTCTCACAAAAATATAGGAATAGGAGAGCCTCTTCATTTTGACCATCCGTTTGGACGATGTCAACGATTCTTGGAAACCGTGACGGTGACGCCGCGCAGGGGTTGTTCGCTCCATGTGGATTGGAGTTTTGGAGTCTTAGAGGTAGTAGAGACAAGGCTCCAGGAAGAACAGATTGAGATTGCCACCGAGATTCCAATTCCCTATAACGTATGAATCGATGACATCTGGAGGAGTAACGCTATGATCGTCGCGGATTTGGCCGAGATAAACGGTCGGACTTATCCCGCTCGGCGTCGAACCCAGAATCTGGTAGGTGGGACGTCCCCCATCCAGTGCCGCAACTTCTGTATCGGGAATGTTACCCTGGAGCCGGGAGGCGGGCAGGTGCCCTGGCACAACCAGGAGCAGGAAGAAATCTATTTCATAGTCGAAGGTACCGGTGAGATGTGTCTCGGCGGAGAGCGAAGGACCCTCACGACGGGCCAGGCTGTCTACATCCCTCCCGGCGTATACCATCAGTTGACAAACACAGGAGAGTCTCCACTGCGCCTGATCTACTGTTACGGTCCGGCGGGCGACGTAGCGCACTGGCGTCAGGAACTCGAAGGCACACTTCCCAGGGCCGGGCTGGAAGCTCCCCCACTGCCTCCAGGCGCTACCCCTCAGTGCACGGTGAAGTCCGAGTGAGGAGGATTGCAGCGAACCCTGGCCCGTAAGTGGGCAAGGTGGTGCCGCATTTTTTTCGGAGATCCCTTCCATATGAGCGGAATGAAAGTTCACAAGATCGGCATCATTATGAACGGCGTCACGGGGCGCATGGGCACAAACCAGCACCTGTACCGCTCGATACTGACCATTCGCCAGCAAGGAGGCGTTCGGATCGGACCCGATGAAACGATCCTCCCTGAACCCGTGCTGATCGGCCGGAACGCCGCCAAACTAGAGACCCTTGCCGCCCAAGCCGGGGGCCTTCCTTGGAGCGTCGATTTGGACCAGGTCCTGGCCGACCCCGCGAACGTCATTTACTTCGACGCGCAAACTACAGACAAGCGCGCGGAGTGTGTTCGCAAGGCGATCGCCGCGGGAAAGCATGTCTATTGTGAAAAGCCCAGTGCGAACACCCTGGATTCGGCGCTTGACCTTTATCGGCTCGCCTCCAAAGCAGGAGTTAAGAACGGAGTAGTTCAAGACAAACTCTGGCTTCCCGGCATGCTCAAACTAAAGATGCTGAGAGACACAGGCTTTTTCGGCCGGATGCTGTCGGTTCGCGGGGAGTTCGGCTATTGGGTATTCGAAGGGGAAACCATAGCTCCGCAGCGGCCATCCTGGAATTATCGCAAGGAGGACGGGGGCGGCATCATATTGGACATGCTCTGCCACTGGCGCTACCTGATCGACAACCTGTTCGGGAAGGTGAAGGCTGTGTCCTGCATGGGGGCAACGCACATCCCCACCCGCTGGAACGAGGAAGGGAAGCCCTATCAGTGCACCGCTGACGATTCGGCCTATGCCACCTTCGAACTCGAAGGAGGTGTCGTGGCTCAATTCAATTCTTCCTGGTGCGTCCGAGTCCGGCGCGACGACCTCCTGACGGTGCAAGTCGACGGGACTGGCGGATCTGCCGTGGCGGGCCTCAGAAATTGCTGGATCCAACCCTACGGTGCAACCCCGCGCCCAGTCTGGAATCCGGATG
>DASQID010000052.1:0-14562 GCA_035631775.1 Acidobacteriota bacterium | reverse complement strand
GCGCCCCGGAGGGGCGCCAGCCAATAGCCCCGGGCAAGCGAAGCGCAGCCCGGGGTTGGGATTGTCAAGAAAGATCAGAGCCCTGAAGGGGCGGCAGATAACCCATAGAGTACAAAGGTCTTTCGCCCCTGCCGGGGCTCGGCATTATGCAATATCCTATCCGGGGGCTTGCGCCCCCGGCTACTTGCTTGGGCCCCTCCGGGGCCCGACCTGATGGGCGATTCATCGAGTTTCGCGACAGTATCTCATGCGCGGCGCGCGCACCCAAGCGCATGAAAATCGGCCGTGCCGACGCTCGGCCATGGCCCAGGAGTGGGGCAGTCGTCCCCAGGCCTCGCTATTTTCGGAACAGAAACTATGTAGTGCCACTGGCGAGCACCACCCGCCAGCAATTTCTCAGGGCGCCTCCGGGAAGGGTACAGCCGGAATGGAAGCGACAAAGTGAAGAGAGCGGTCGTTCATTATTGCGATAGCGTGAATAGGTTGATCCGAACGAACCCGAACATTTGCTACAAGGTAGGGCGCAAGGTTGGGGAAGAAGTCACTCAAGTACTGCGCTACTCGCACCCCGGGATCGAGTCTGATGCTGGTTGACCGGTCAAGCGTGCCTCCAGGCCCCCAAAGCTCCAGCGTGACGCTGGCGGGGAAATTTGCTACGTTGAGAAGCGCTATCCCCGTCTGGTAGGTGCCGTCCTCCGCGGCTATCGGAAGAACAAAGTGATTGAGCGGAGAGCCTGAAAGTTCCAGGCTCGAGAAGAAGGTGCTGTTCCCGTTTGTGAAGGTAACTGTGCCGACAACCTGGTCGACCGTGCTATCGACCTCCAGCCATCCTGACGTGTTCTGAATAGATGGATCCTGTCCAAATAGGTTGTTTATGTCGTTCTCCAGCTGTCCGTTGATCGGGATATTCTGGGTGTAAGGGCTGCCCAGCACCCGTCCATCCGGCGCGTGCAAGACTACGGTAACGTTTGCGTCCTGGCTTGCGTTCCCATTTATGAGGTTGAGGCGGGTGCTGAATCCGGAAGTGTTGGCAAACTGCGGAGCGTAGAGCTTGGTCACGCCGACGTATTTGGGGATATCGATGCCGTTCAGCATGCCTCCGTCCCCCCCTCCCCCATAGAACTCCGTAAAGGCGAGGCCAGGCCGGCAGGTGACCCTGACGTAACCGCCGGTCGTTGAGGATTCCAGGAAGGTTGCCGCTTGCCCGCTGCGGGCAGAAGTCATCGCAGGCCCGGCGGCGAAAGCCTGCGTAGCGGGATCGAAGACTTCGGTGGTATTGAGCACGCCCGGACAGGTGGTCACATTTGTGCAACATCCCGTGCAGGCACCGGTGCCGCCGGCGAGAAGAACAGTGTCATCCGGCAGCAGCGTGGCCGTATGTGAGCCGCGTGCAGCAATCAGTGGGCTCGAGATGGGCGCAAACCTGTCCGTGGCGGGATCATATATTTCAGCACTGCTGATCGCGCCATTAACGTCCGCGCCACCGGCGATGAATACTCTCCCATCTGACAAGACTGTTGCCGTGTGGGTGTCCCGCTCTGCGTTCATTCCCGCAGTCGTTGCCCTGAATGTCCCGGTAGTCGGATTGTAGATTTCCGCCGAGTTGAGAAAGCTGCCGTTGTATCCGCCCGTAATAAGGACACTTCCGTTCAACAGAAGCGATGCGGCATGAAAGGCACGGGATGTCGTCATGGTCCCGGTTGGTGTGAACTGGCCTGTGGTGGGATCGTATAGTTCGGCAGTGTTGCTCACGACGTTGCCGTTGATGCCGCCTGCAATCAAAACCTTCCCATTCGGCAACAACGTGGCAGTGTGAGCATCTCTCGGCTCCATCATGTTGCCCGTCGCCGCAAAGGATCCGGAGGAAGGGTCATAAGTCTCGGCCGTATTGTTGACGGACGTAGAATTCTGTCCGCCGGCGATAAGGACCTTGCCGCTCTGCAACAGGGTCGCGGTATGACGGAACCGTTCGACCAACATGCTTCCGGTAGCAACGAAAGCTCCTGCCGCGTTGTACGTCACGGTACCGGTATTGGAGGTTCCGCTCCCGGTATTGCCCGTGCTCTGTGTGTACGTGATGGTGGTGAGGCCTGTCGAGGAATTGTAGGAAACCGTCGTGATGGAGTATGTACCATCAAAGGCATCGACACCGGAAGTCTGCTGCACACCGGCGACCACTACCTGAAACCCTGCTGCCCAGTTGGTCTGCCCGGAAAAAACCAATGTGACGATGTGGGTCGTTCCGTCTCTCGATATAGTCGATATGTTCTTGGTTGTGACCTGATTAAAGGTCTCCGCGCTGGAGAGGATACTGGAACCGTTCTTACCTCCCGCGATCAGCACACTTCCATTGAGCAACAGGGTGGAGGAGTGCCCCTGGCGGGGAGTCGTCATTGCCCCCGTTGTGGCCGTA
Organism: Acidobacteriota bacterium; assembly: GCA_035631775.1. Taxonomy (GTDB): domain Bacteria; phylum Acidobacteriota; class UBA6911; order UBA6911; family UBA6911; genus DASQID01. The sequence continues at coordinate 12,149 of DASQID010000052.1, read as the reverse complement.
AATGTCTTTCCGGTTGTGTCGTAAGTCTCGGCGGTGCTTGTGGTAGTGCTCGCGGTAAGGGTGGTCTGGCCTCCGGATACAAGCACCTTAGTCTGTGCTGTAGTTGTAAACAAATCCTTGAACGCGTTTTCCTGCCGATTCGTAAAGCCTAAGGTCTGGCCGCTCTTGTCTTGGGAGAGAGTCCCGTCCTTTGAAAAGAACTTCAGTTCATAGGTTTGCTGAGAGTAGTTGGGATTAAGGAAGTCAAACTGTACGGTCTGTCCCGTATCCGTCAAGATCTGGGGAGCGACCCAATCGAAGAGTGGTTTCTGAAACAAGGGTGCGCCGTCCAATGAGTTCAGGTAATAGCCCAGCCATGTAGCCTCGATCTGACCCACCGAAAAATACCCGGCGACCTGCGGCTGATCCGCGTAAATAGAGAGTCTTCCAATCTGATCCGTCGAAAGATCGAAATTGAACAACTGAGAAATGGCCTGGGATACTTGACCGTTTGGGCCGACATTCACCACCACGGGATTTGTCAAGCCGCCCGTCGCAATCGTCTGACCGAAATTGTCCATGGCGTAAATGGTGAACTGGGTTGCCTTATCGGACAGATTGAGCAGACTCAGTCCGCTGAAGTGGTTGCCGGAGATGATGTATTTTGTCGATGTCAGCTGTGTGGTGCTCGTCAGCAGGTCGATGTTGTTGCTGATGACTTCCAGTGCAGCCACGGTTTTGCCGTCCGGAGTGATTGCCACGCTGGCCGGTTGATCCAGGGCTTTGTTAGGGTTGTCGCCGACAAGGACTTCTCCCACCACGCCGGTGGTGGTCAGGTCGTGCTGGAAGACTTCATCGTCCAGGGACGAAGCATAGAAGGCGTACTTCGAATCCGGCGAAGTCGCGAGTGTGGCCGTGCTCAGCGGCCCACCGGCTGCCGTAGTGAGGCTCTCGATCGAGTGGGGATCGTAGGTAGGAATCACAGATAAGCTTCCATCATTGAGGACTATCCAATTCCGACCATCCGGAGTAATAGTCGTGAATCCCGGCACCGTCCCTAGGGTCTCCGTATCCAGAATATCGCCGGTCGAAGTCTTGAACACAAAGGCGTGGCCATTAGTCAAAGCCCCGCCGGCATCATCAGCGGCGATGAGTGCCGTAGCACCATCAGGCGCGAGTATCACCTTATGGGCGAGCGTGAGATCTGCCGTAGCTATGGTGTTCTTGAGTTTCACGGCATACTTTTGTGTCATGGTCGAGGTGTTGGCAGCGTCCACTTCCTCTGATCCTGCGTCCACGACGAACAAAACGCTCCCGTCCGGCGACAGGGTCAGTTGGACAGGCAGCTGCAGTCCCGTCAGGCGGCCTGCTTCTTTCCCGTCGGACAAGCTGAAATTGATGACTTCTCCCGTGCCTGTAGAAGAAATGTATCCCATGCCGCCATCAGAGGAGACGGTCAGCATGCTGCCGAATCCAAACTGCGCTTTGGCAAACGTATAGGTGGCTTTAACATTCAGGGCCTGCACGTCAATCAGAAAGACCTTTCCTACCGGATTGCCCGTGGCAGGATCAGTATCAAAGGCCGATGCAAACGCCACGGTTTTTCCATCCGGAAGCGGCGTGGCGTAAGTGGGGAGTCCGCCTGTACGGATGCGCTGCAGTACTTGTCCTGTCTGAGTGGAGAAAGCTACGACAGTGCCGGACCCGGTATATGCGACATAGCCGGTCTTGGAATCGGCGGAGAAGACTATGTTCGGGGAGATGTTGTCGCCCTCGTTTGCATTCGTGTCGAAAAGGAGCAGGTCGGCGCTCTGCCCTCCTGCGATCAGAACCTTGCCGCCGGGAAGGAGAGTCGCAGTGTGCTGCTGCCGTGCGGTGGACATCGGGGCCGGCACGGCTGCGAATGTACCGGCTGCGGGATCGAAAAGCTCCGCCGTGTTGAGGTATGTGCCGTTGTAGCCTCCGGAAATCAGCACCTTGCCGTTCGACAGCAACGTCGCCGCATGGCTATTGCGCGGGACAGCCATGGGACCCGAGGTCGCGGTAAACTTGCCAGTGGCGGGATCGAAAATCTCAGCTGTATTGAGATAATTGGAACCGTCGGATCCACCGGCAATCAGTACTTTACCATTCGGCAACAAGGTAGCGGTGTGACCGACGCGCGGGCCTGCCATAGTGCCGCTTGTGGCCGTAAATGTCTTCGTGCTGAGATTGAACACCTCGGCTGTGTTGAGATACACGGGAGTACCGCTTACCGCAGCGTTGTTTCTGCCCCCGACGATCAACACCGTGCCATCCGGCATCAGGGTTGCGGTGTGACCCACGCGCCCTGCAGTCATAGAGCCGCTGGTGGCCGCGGAAATCCCGGTCGCGGGAGTGAAAATCTCCGCCGACTGGAGATAGTTGCTTCCATCGTAGCCTCCTGTCAGAAGTACGGTTCCATCGGTAAGCAGCGTTGCCGTGTGGCTCGAGCGCGTCGCAGTGAGCGTATTCGACGTCGACGTGAAAGCTCCGGTCGAAGGAGACCACAGTTCGGCTGTGTTAAGGTACGTACTGCCTGTGTAGCCGCCGGCGATAAACACCCTGCCGTCCTGCAGCAACGTGGCGGTATGCTTCGTGCGCGCGCTGTTCAAAGTGGTGACCGTTGTCGTGACAACCGGCGGGGTCGTCGTGCTGGTCGTCGTGGTCACCGTCGTGGCAAATGTCCCGTTCGCCGGATTATAAATTTCTGCAGCCGCCAGAGAAATACCGTTGTACCCCCCTGCTATGAACACATCCCCGTTAGGGAGCAGAACCGCAGTCTGCGCCTGCCTCGGCACCGTCATTGCACCTGCCGTGGGAGTGAAGCTTTGGGTCGAAGGATCATAGAGATCTGCCGAGGGGCTTACAGCTTGCGCGTTGGGTTCTACCTTGGCAAATACCTTCTGTTGAGCGCGGACCCCAGGCACCAGCCAGGTGACCGCAAGGCATGTGATGCAGACTTGGGAGATACGTGGGAGGTGATTTGTTGAAACCATTCTAATCCTTTCCGAACAACGGGGGCCCAAACGTCGCTCGAAAGAAAGTTCAAGCGATCAGAGGATGCCACGCAGCTGGAGCAAAAGCAGCAGCAGTCTCGCGCTGATGCAACTGCCCCGATTCGTCCCGGAGCAAAACCCACAAAGCAGTGAATTATACGTAAAGGAAGCTGGCTAAGTAACAAAAAAACTGCAGGCTCAATCGTACGGACTGCCTCTCACTTCCGGGCATTTTCGCGCCTCAGGGCTCGCGCAAGGATGGAACGTCAACCATCGGGACTGCCATGGATTAGACTAGTTTCCGTCGCGAAACTCCTTGGCCATGCGGAAAGCGCCCCGGAGGGGCGCCAGCCAGCAGCCCCGGGCAAGCGAAGCGCAGCCCGGGGTTGGGATTGTCAAGAAAGATCAGAGCCCTGAAGGGGCGACAGATAACACATGGCATACAAAGGCCTTTCGCCCCTGCCGGGGCTCGACATTATGCAATATCCTATCCGGGGCTTACGCCCCCGGCTACTTGCTTGGGTCCCTCCGGGGCCCGACCTGATGGGCGATTCATCGAGTTTCGCGACAGAAACTAGCCTAGATTCCCGGTGCAACATAGCCGCAACCAAGAGAGTTTGGTGTTCCTTCGCGTCTTCGCGGTGGCTCCTTAAAAAGCCACCGCCAAGACGCAAAGGCGCCAAGCAGAAATCTCCCAGGGTCATGCGCAAGCTGGTAGCCGGGAACGCCGTTCCCGGCACAGTTCACGAAATTATCTGGATCAAGCGTTCGTGAAATTCGTGAAATGTGTGGGAGATTTGTCAATCTCGGCTGTGATCGGGGCTGCCCGGGAAGGACGACACTAGAATCACACTAATGTAACATTGCCCTTTAACTCCGTATGTGCTTCAATCACTGGTCGCATTCTGTCCAACTGAAGGATGAAAGGGGGAAGTGGAGTGAACCGCTCTAGACCGACTGCCGTTTTGTTTATCATTCTCTTGCTCATCTTATTATCCGCGACTGCACAGGCCCAGATTCTGGCTACTCGGTTAGAAGGAATGATCCAGAAGGCATCGGGCGCCCCGATCTCCGATGCGGCTATCACTGCCACCGATGACCGGACCGGCTGGCAGACGAAGGCTCAGCCTGATTCGACAGGGCGCTTTGTCTATCCTGCCCTTCCCCCAGGAAGTTACACAATCACAGTGGAAGCCAAGGACTATCGCACCATCTCGCGTAGCTCGATCTTGTTGGGGGTGTCCGGCAGCATTGAGGAAAACTTCATCATGGAGCCCGGCGACGCGACGGAGACCATTAATGAGGAGGCTCCCAGGGAGCGCATCAGCAAAGCAGACTCCTTAATTGCGGGCACATTCCTGCGGCATGATCTCGAGGTTCTCCCCCAGTTGCAGCGAACCCCGATTCTATTTTCTGCTCTTCAACCCGGCGTTCTGATACAGGGAGGAAATCCGGGGTTCTCACGCGTAAATGGAACGGGGCAAGGAAGTAACAACGTCACATTGGACGGCATCGATGCCAACGATGCAGTCAATCCACGGCTCGGCCTTTCCATGACCGAGAACAACACGGACTCCATCCAGCAGATCAATGTGGTTACCAGTCTCGCACCCGCGGAATATGGCCGAAATGCCGGAGCACAGGTACTTCTGACCACGCTGCCCGGAAGGAATCGTTGGTCCGGGAATGCCTTCGAGTATTTCCGGGACAAGGCCGTAAACGCCAATGACTTCTTCAACAACGCAAACAAGATCGCGACCCCGCATTTCACGCAGCATCTCTACGGCGGCTCGTTCGGAGGTCCTTTGATCAAGGACCGAACCCTCATCTTCGCAAACTATGAGGGGAGGCGTACAACGCAGGATATGGTGAGCAACCAGATCGTGCTTACGCCAACGGCCAAATCCGGTCTCTTCCAATGGTATGCACCGGCAAGCAATGCTCTGAGCTCTTTCAGCATCGTCCAAAACGATCCACGAAAGCTCGGAATTGATCCCAAGGTGGCGGCGGTGCTGAAACAACTGCCGGATCCGATTAATACGTCCGTCGGCGATGGCCTTAACACCGGCGGATATCAATTTAACAATCCTATTGACAGCAATGCAGATCAAGGCACGTTCCGAGTGGACCACCAGCTGACCGAGAGAAACCGCGTGTTTCTTCGCGGCAGCTACGCGCGCAGCAGCGGGATCGATTCCCTGAACGGAGCCCAAGCAGCCTATCCCGGTCAGCCCGCCGGAACAGACGATGAACGGCATTGGGGAGTATCATTCGGATCGGAATGGACCGTTTCCCCAATGATGGTTAATGAGCTACGCGCGGGTTATCAGAGTGCAAAAATAGACCTCAATCGTCCCGCGCGAGTTGCGGGCCCAATGTTCATATTCAACTCATGGAGCAATCTGCAGGATCCGTCATTCACGCAATCGCACGATTCTCCGGTGGCCGAGTTCACCGACCATTTCGCAATTATTCGAGGAAAGCACGCCTTAAAGGCCGGTGTAACGTTTCGATATACCCGGCAGCAGAGCGATAGTGCAGCCGGAACCTTCCCCGATGTAACTTTCGGACTCGGATTTGGAAACCTCCCGCCCAGTTCCGTCGGCCCGTCGGCAGGTAATGTGATTTCCGCAACCGACAGGCAGACTTTCAACTACCTCTACAATAACTTGCTGGGACGGATGGAGCAGGTGGGCCAGACCTTTTACAGCAACCTGAGTTCATTTCTGCCGTCCGGAACCTCCCGGACTCGCGCCTTCTCGTTTTATGAATATGGGATCTTTGTGCAGGATGATTGGAAGTTTCGCCCCAATTTGACGTTGAATCTGGGAATCCGTTACGAGATCAACGGCGCGCCGTCTGAGAGCGACGGCGTTTTCGGAGCGCTGGATAAGGCCGCTGGAGTCAGTACCAGCGCCAATATCGCGAACTTCACTCTGCAACCCGGGACCCGCTGGTACAACACCGACCTCAAAGACTTTGCTCCTCGTGCGGGCTTCTCCTGGGCGCCACGAAACAGCAGCAAGATGGTTGTGCGAGGCGGATACGGGATTTATTACGATCGTGTCGTCGGCGCAGCCACGAACTTGGTCGACAACAATACCCCATCGACTTCCCAGGTCGTGACGCTATTTCCCAATTCAGGCGGGAAAGATGTTCGTCTGAGCGACGGTGTCCCGCTTCCTTCACCGCCGGGCACGCCGATCCTCACGCTGCCCGACACCCGCTCCTCGTCGGTCGCAATCTTCACGCCCGACCTGCGTGTGCCCTACGTGCAGCAATTCAACCTTGGTGTTCAGCGGCAAATGCCCTTCAGTACGATTGTCGAAGCGGGATATGTGGGCCAGCGAGGAAAGAAGCTCTTCATGAACCTCAATCTTAACCAGCCCAAGATCCAGGGAGGATTCTTGCAGGCTTTCCAGGAGCTGCAGAACTTCAGAGCACACGGCACGCCGGTTTCGTCGACGAACACCCTGCTCAGGATTTTTGGATCGGTAGGGGCCGCCGTGAATGCGATCGGCGGCAGCACGCTGGATTCCGGCCAGGCCGGCCTTGCGGCGGATGCGGTCGATCGTAATTACTTCGGTCAGTACGCGGCTGCCGGCGTTTCGGATTTTTATCTCAGAAACTTCCCTCAATACAACCAGTTCTTCGTGGGGACCAATAGCGGGAGTTCATCTTTCGACTCGCTCCAGGTCAACGTGCGTCGGAACTCGGGCCCCCTTAAGGTGTACGCGACTTACATGTGGAGCAAGTCCTTCGACAATGTCTCGTCAGTCTGCAGTGAATGCGCCACGCCGTCGGACAGCTTCAACCTCGTTAGGGCTCCGAGTGACTCGGATCGGAAACGGATCGTGAACGCCTGGCTGACCTGGTCGATGCCCTTTGGCAAGGACGCATCCCCATTCGGCAAGTTCTTTGTCGCCGACTGGGACATGGGCTTGTTCACTGTTTGGGAAACGGGGCCGCGATTTTCGGTCAGTTCCGGTCTACAGACGGCAACGCCCGGCATCAACAGCCTGGCCGATTACTCCGATACCCACAAGATAGGGGCGATCGACGAACAGACCGGGGGAGTCTTCTGGTTCACTCCGGCTCAGATTAGGTTATTTACTATCCCGGCACCGGGAGGGACCGGCACTTCGGGCAGAAACTCGTTCGTAGGTCCGGGATATTTCAACATTGACATATCCCTCATGAAAACGTTCGTCATCCGCGCCGAGCGGCGGATAAACTTCCGCATCGAGGCATACAACGTCCTTAACCATTCGAATTTCGGCGTGCCTGACATGAATCTGAGCGACACTACATTCGGACAGATCACATCCATGCAGGGACATCCAAGGCAGTTTCAGGCAGCCTTGCGCTACCAATTCTGATCTGAGTTCTGTGGTGTCGGTCTTGAAAATATCATTTTGCGCATGCGGCGTTTCCGCTTCTGATTCTCAGGATCTGCGCGGCAATAAGGTCGCATTATGGTTCAGAATGTATGTATGTGCAGGGGGTCATCAGACTCCCTGGTCGCGTTTGGCCGCGACGCGCGCCGGTCTGATAACCGGCGCCACAGGACTTTTTTGTCAGCCGAATTGTGAAGTTATTTTTGCGCCAGCCCTTAGTGCGTAAGATCTAGCGGGAGCGGAGTTCCTTGGTCGCCAAAGAAGCTGACTGTCTCTGCTCCGGACGACCCTGCGCTCAGCAAGATGAATTCCGTCGTGAAGCCGTCCCCGTTCGCGATCTGGGGAAAGATGGCTGGAATCGGAGCCGGCTGGGTCATATCCGCGACCGGAAATGTGGTCAGCAGAAAGTCGCCGCGTCCATTCACAAGTGACCGGAGAGTCAGAGCCGCAAACGGGGAATTACTCGCGACATCCAGGACTCCCTGGAAACCAGGGGGCAGCCCGCTTACCAGCTGATCAACAAATGCAGCCATATGCCCATCGGGGGCCAGAACTACCGGCCCTGTGCTTGTACCCGCCTTGGTCGCTCCGTCCTGCTGAAAGGCCGTCAGGCCGACACTGACGGGGCCGTTTCCCGGATTCGCAAGAGCCAACCCGGTGTCATGATTTCCTGAGGCATCCACAAATATCCTTGCATGGGTCGTGAGCGCTGCTGATGGCACTCCCGATTCCGTAACCAGTACGCCGTCTTTACTGAATTGAAAGATTCCGGCTCCCACGGGAGTCAGGGTACCACCACTGGGGGTCAGAGCCACCCATCCGACGTTGGCGGCCGACGGGGATGCATCGGTCTGGAAGACATACGCTCCTCCCGGCGGGATCGAGTAGGTAAAGGCCGAGCCGAGCGGGCCGTTCAGTTGATTCCCGAACAGGATCAATTTCTGCAAATTCACCAGATTGCCCAACGATGACGGGATCGGGCCGCTCAGCTGATTGCCAAACAGTACCAGTTCTTGCAGATTCGTCAGGCTGCCCAGGGACGACGGGAGCGGGCCGCTCAGCTGATTGGCGGGGAGGTAGAGCCGCTGAAGGCTTACCAGATTGCCCAGCTCTGATGGGATAGGGCCGCTCAACTGGTTGGCGGAAAGGTAAAGTTCCTGGAGATTGGCAAAAATGTCGAGCGACGACGGGATAGAGCCGCTCAACTCATTTGCGGACAGATTCAGGAACAGCAAATTCGCCCGAAGACCCACGCGGGAAGGGATAAGGCCGCTGAGCTGATTGCCCGAAAGATCCAGGTGCTGGAGATTCGTAAGGTTGTCCAAGGCAGCGGGGATGGGGCCGCTGAGCTGGTTGCCGGACAGATTCAGTTCTTGCAGGTTCGACAGATTACCCAACGTCGACGGTATCGTGCCGCTCAAATGGTTGTCACTCAAGTTGATGGCCGTAACCGACGTCTGCCCTGAATTGCAGGTGACGCCGTACCAGCCGCACTCTGTCCCCGCCTGACCTGACCAGCCGACAGTGCCCGTCGAGGAGCCACTACTGTAAGTCACCGTTCCTATACCGGGGGTGCCGCTTCCTGTATTCCCCGTCCCTTGGTTATATGTCAGGGTTGTAACGCCCGTCCCGGAATCATAGGAGGCTGTCAAAATGGAGTACGTGCCGTCAAAGTCATCGGTGGTGGTGGAGGCTGGTTGAACACCGGCAACCACTATCGAATAACCTGTGGTCCAGTTGGTCTGGCCTGGAAAGACTAGCGTAACAATGTGTGTCCCGCCATCCCTCGAAATTGACGATATATTCTCGCTGGTCGTTGATGACTTCCAGCCTGATCCATTCGTGCCGTTGAATAGGTCCAGCAAGGCATTGCGCTCCTGCTGAGAAATAGCGGCATGCACCGAAGCAGGAACGAGCAGACAGACCGACGCCAGCATGGCGACGACGAGCCAGGTGTGGATCATGAATTTATTTCGATTCATTTTGTCTCTCCGGGCAAAGCACGGCGGAGGCGGCGGATTACACGACATTTTTCAGTGTGGAGTCCGACTCTCGTCAGCGGCTTGGGACCATACAAGCGCTCTTACGCAGCAGCCACAAAATGTTACACAGAGAGATCCAGCTGCAACCAAAAAGAGCGCTACGGTTCCTTCGCGTCTCAGTAGTGGCTAGTCGACAAGCGACAACCTTGCTGAAGTGGCACGCACTTGAGGATTAGTAACACTGGGATCGGATCGAAGACAGGGGTTCAGAATTTTCAGGGTATCCAGGAGGGGGCGTTGCGATCACTGATGGCATTTCAGTTTAATGCGGCTCACTTCTCCCCCGGTCGCAGAGCGCAGTTTGGCCTCAATGTCTGCGCTGACGTTGCGGAGCGGATTCTCCCAAGCAGGGTCGAGGACTTCAATGAGCAACTCGGAGTGTTTGAAGGTGACCGGTCGGCACACCCTGGCCAGTCCTTCTCCCACTATGTGTGACCAGGCTCCCTCCAAACATGCAACAACCCATGCCCCATGTCGCGGCTTTCCGCGATGGAGAGAGTAAAGGATGCGAGTCAGTGATTCCATAGTTGGCTTTCGCGTCCGGAGAGTTGCCGGCGACGATGCTAAGGGCTCGCGCAAGAATTACTTGGCATTTTGCTGCAGGCCCCCAGGCCCGCTGGCGAGGCGCGAGCGACGAGCTATACCCGGGGTGGTATGTGAGGAGCGAGCAACAAAGCCAGCAGGCCTGCGGGCCGCAGCCTGAAAGGGCGCGACGGTGCTCGCGCCAAAATGCCAATTGATTCTTGCGCGAGCCCTAAGCTATTTCCCCTTCTGGAATTCCTCGACGGCTGCGTGGGCCCTCTGCGCAAGCTGCCCCATGACCGGATCATCAGGGACGGTGCTGTCCAGGGGCACAAATCTCGTCTGGAGATCAACGTTAACCGACTTCAGATCGAACTTCAGGCGCACTTCGCTCACCATTCGCCCCTCGTTGACCGGAATCACGAGCAGAGTGCTCCCGACCTGCTCCGGATCAGTGAGGGCACTGTAGTTGTGAGTCACCAGTATGAGGTTGATCTTCGGCACCGCACTGGCAAGACTGATTGCTCTGCCAATATCCATGTCTGTGAGAACAATGCGATAGTCTACCCTTCCCTGAAGTTCATCGAGGACCCGTCTCGCGGACTCACTCGGTTCACCAATCAGGAAGTCCCGGCGGGAGATTCGTTCCTCGGGATCAAACAACAGGCCCGTAATTCCAATCCGCACCGTCTTCCCTATGCCTGAAGCTATGGAGTATTCCCTGATTACGTAGGGTCGCACGACCGGGTAGTTCGGTATCTTCGGTGTCACATTGGCAGAGACCAGAGGAACATCCAAGAATCCCTTCGCTATTTGTCCTGCCGCCGCAAGATCGGCCATCTCCTGCCAGACGGGCACGTCCCAAACGCTGAGATTGATGGCATCCAATTGCGAAAGATATGTCCCCTCGAGCATATAAGGATTCATGACAGGCGCCGCAGCCACGCCGTGACTGAAAATTGATCCGCCATCCAGGCGCAGAAATGGTCGCGCTGGATATTTCCTGGCAAACGCGTTGAAATAGCTCATCCTGCGGGCGAAACCGCCCATGGGATAGATCGGTCAACCACATGGCCCGAAATTGCCGCGAATGTCCCCATGAAAGAGGATTGCCAGGTCGAAATTTGAAGTGCCGCCGAGTAGATCCTCGGGAAATCCAACCGTTCCAAGCTGGGATTGCTGCCCGGCGCGGGCCACGTCGGAGCTGACGGCGATGGCTGCAAACCAGATAAACAGTGCGGAGAGCGTTTTCATCTAAGAGAATTCAAATCTTTTGGTTCCGAGGCTCAGGTCCGGTATTTTATGCTCGAGAGAGGCTGGAACCTAAAGATTTCGCACCTCGAGCGTGGATGCTGAACGGTACCAGGAAGATTATCGATGACAAGAAAGAGGCTCCCGAACCCGCACTGGATCCTGGCATCAGCATCGCCGCGTCGAAACGAAATACTTTCCTCATTGGGATTGAAATTCCGCGTGGATCCCAGTTTGATCTGCGAACCGCCTCAGCTTCGGGGGGAAAAATCCTGGAATTATGTCTCACGCATAGCGCGCCTCAAAGCCCGTGAAGTCAGCAGCAGGCACCGGTCCGGACTGGTAATCGGGGCAGACACAATCGTCGTTGCCGGCGATCGGATAATGGGTAAGCCTTCCTCTGCCGCCGAAGCCCGAAGCATGCTCAGTATCCTCAGCGCAGCCTGGCACGAGGTCGTTACTGCCGTTTGCCTGTTCGATTGCGGCTCCGGCAGGTTCCGTTCGGCTTACGCCCGCTCCCGCGTTCATTTCCGCCGCATCTCGCCTGCGGAAATCGAATGGTACATTCGGACCGGCGAATACAGGGACAAGGCCGGCGCCTATGCCATTCAGGGGTGCGCGTCACTGTTCATCGATCGCATCGAGGGATGCTACTTCAACATCGTGGGCTTTCCCATCGAGACATTCGAACGGCTCTGCCGCAGTCTGGGCGTGCATCTCAGACTGCATCTGAATCCGCGAGATTAGAGCTTTGCACTCCAGTTGGTGTCGGCCTGATTCTGCAAACTGCGACCCCCTATTTAGCCCGTTATGCGCAGCATAACGGGAATTTTGTTCTCGTTACTTGCCGCGTCTGATCCGATTTTACGGCAGCCAGCGGAATGAATTTACATGGAAAAGAAAGTTTTTGGGTCTAAGGGACGACGAGGATCGGTTCCTGC
>DASQID010000051.1:0-13880 GCA_035631775.1 Acidobacteriota bacterium | reverse complement strand
CCCCCCCCCGCTTCCGGGGATTTGATGACCCTGGGCACTGGGATTCTTCGGGGGTCTGATGACGCCCCGCACATGAACCTGTCCGTACCAAAAAACTCGGTCCGGAACTGTCAAGCTCCGTCAGTCCCTCAGCAACGCTGGGGTTTACCCAGTAGCAATTATCTGACGACGTGGGTGGTATAATCGCCGCCCTTCTACCAAGGAAAAGGAGCGACCATGCAGAACATACAGGTGGCAGTTGTTCCCGGAGATGGCATCGGAATCGAAGTGATCCGGGAGGCAACGCGCACGCTCGACGCCATCGCAGAGCTGGACGGAGGCCTTCGCTTCTCCTATCGGGAGTTCCCGTGGAGCTGTCGCTATTATCTCGAACATGGGGAAATGGCCCCCAAGGACTTCCTGACTATCCTGCGCGATTTCGAAACGATCTTTCTGGGCGCTGTGGGATTTCCCGGCGTTCCTGACCATGTCTCTCTTTGGGGTCTCTTGCTGCCCATTCGACGCAGTTTCGAGCAGTACGTCAACCTGCGGCCAGTCAAGATTCTTAACGGGGTGACAAGCCCCCTTCGCGGGCGGAATCCGGGCGACATCAACTTCGTGGTAGTCCGCGAGAACACGGAGGGCGAATACTCCAGCATCGGAGGGAGAATTCACACAGGCTTCCCCCATGAAATCGCAGTCCAGAACACGATTTTCACACGGCTCGGCACGGAACGCATTATTCGTTATGCCTATGCGCTTGCGGACAAGGCGCCGCGACGGCGTCTGTGCGGGGCAACCAAGTCGAACGGCATCAATTGGACCATTCCCTTTTGGGATGAGATCTTCAACCAGATCGGCGGCAGTGAATTTCCCGAGGTGCAGCGCCGTCTCGTCCACATCGACGCCTTGAGTGCCTTCTTCGTGCTGAGGCCCGACGAGTTCGACGTGGTAGTCGCTTCCAACCTGTTCGGCGACATCCTGACCGACCTTGGCGCAGCGATCATAGGGGGCATAGGGATAGCACCCTCCGCGAACATCAATCCCGAACGAAAATATCCCTCGATGTTCGAGCCGGTTCACGGATCGGCGCCGGATATCGCAGGCAGGGGAATCGCCAATCCCATCGGTCAGATCTGGTCTGCAGGGATGATGCTCGATCACCTGGGCAGGCAGGATCTAGGAGATCGGTTGGTGACGGCCGTGGAGGGGGTACTGTCACAGACTACCATCCGCACTCCCGATTTCGGCGGCCGGAGCAAGACAACGGAAGTGACCGACGCGATCATTGACCGACTCCGCCGCAGCTCGTGAATCTCGTTGGTGAAATTCGTACTACAAACCCGCAATTCCGTGTCCTCCTGGCAAGGAATTCCTTAGGCGAGAAAATGCGCAATCAAAAAGCACGAGGCCGCAATGACCCCTATAGTCGCTGCACTGATTTCAGGTTCGCCGTTCGCAGTTTGCTGTTCGCAGTGGTTTGCAGTCTGCCGGCGATCAGTGCCCTCTGTGAACTGCGAACCGCGCTCCGTGCAATTCGTGGCAGATTCTGATGGCTGTCGACACAAGGCTTCCCCCTCAAATCCCGAATTGACGCGAACAGTGCGCGCCGCTATACTTTTATCGAAATCCGATAGGAGAGGGCCGTGACCGAACAGAGGACCGACCTCCTGCGTGGCACTCTGGACCTGTTGATCCTGAAATCCCTTACCTTGGAGCCATTGCACGGGGTTGGGATTTCCCGGCGGATCAGCCAAATCACGCGGGAGGCATTTCACGTCAGCTTTGGTTCACTGTTTCCCTCCCTGCACCGCATGGAAGAGAGAGGATGGGTCAGAGCCGAGTGGCGCACGTCGGAAAACAACCGCCGCGCCAAGTATTACCAGATCACCTCCCTGGGCCGGGAGCAGCTCAAGTCCGAAGAGCGTGATTGGAAGCGTGTGGTTAAGGCGATGACAACGGCTATTCAATCCACCTGACGTGAAACCGGGAGGCGCGATGCTGCGAGGCCTGTTGAGCTTCTGCCGCAATCTCCTGCGCAAGACTTCGGTCGAAGCCGACCTGCACGAGGAGATCAACTCCACAGTAGAGATTCTCACCGAAGAGAAGATGCGCGAGAATTTACCCCGGCCGGAGGCCCGCAGGCGGGCGCTTCTCGAGCTTGGCGGACCGGAGCAGGTGAAGGAGCGCATTCGGGAAGCACGCGCGGGGACAATGGTCGAGCAGTGGCTGCAGGACATTCGCCACGGATTCCGCACGCTGGGCCGGAGCCCGGGATTCACGGTCGTAGCGGTTGCCACACTCGCCCTGGGAATCGGCATCAACACCGCAGTTTTTACTATAGTGAATGGTGTGCTGCTGCGGCCGATGCCGTTCCCGCAACCGGAGCGTCTGTTTCTGGTTGCATACACTCCGCAAAACGGGCCATTTGACAACGGGCCATGCCTCCTGGATCGTGATTATCTGGAGTTCCGGCGCGAGGACCGTGTGTTCGAACAAATCGCCTCGTTTGCTGGCGGCAGCGCCAATCTGAGCGGTGCCGGAGATCCCGCCAACATACCGGCAGCGCGAGTGACGCCCGATTTCTTTACCGTCTTGCGCGTAAATCCTTCGATCGGCCGGGACTTTCTCGCAGGCGAGGATCAACCCGGCCATGACCATGTCGCCCTGATCAGCGACAGTCTCTGGCGCAATCGCCTCGCCGCAGACCCCAGTGCGTTAGGAAAGGTCATCAAATTGGACGGCGATGATTACTCGATAATCGGAATCATGCCCATCGGCTTTCGCTTTCCTTCCAACGCCGAGGTGTGGAGACCACTTGCCACGCGAATTGACCCGCATGCCTCGATGATGCGGCCGGTCATCGGAAGATTGAAGGCAGGAGTACCTCCTCGAGCGGCGCAGGCGGAACTCGACGCCTTCACGCGGCGTTTCCCTTCCATTCCCGGAGAGGACAGGACTGCGTGGCGCGCGCGCATCTTGCCCGTGAAGGAGATGCTGGTAGAAAAAATCCGGCCATCACTTCTGGTTTTCACAGTCGCGGTGGGGTTCGTGCTGCTGATTGCGTGTGCAAACGTCGGAAATCTCATGTTGGCCCGGGCGGCCGGCAGGCAGCCGGAGATTGCGTTGCGCATTGCCTTAGGTGCGGGCCGCTGGCGTCTGGTCCGGCAATTGTTCACGGAAAGCCTTCTGGTTTCCTTTGCCGGCGGCACGGCCGGTGTCCTTCTGGCGCTCTGGGGCGTGCAGCCCCTGCTTTCGCTTGCTCCGGACGGAACTATTCCGCGCACGGAGATGATTCGTATGGATGGCTGGGTGCTGGCATTTACGATGTGCATGTCTCTGGCGACGGGCATGATTTTTGGCCTGGTCCCGGCTTTCCAGACTGCCGGTCGCGGGCTGCGGGAGGCAGTGAACCGGGGCGGCCGGACCTTCACCGGTCGACACGAAAGTCTGCGCGGCGCCCTCGTCATAGCGGAGATCGCTCTGGCGCTGGTTCTGCTCGCGGGCGCAGGTCTCATGCTCAGGAGCTTTCTGCGGTTGCGCGCCGTCGATCCGGGTTTCCGCGCCGAGAATGTCTTGACGGCGACTGTGGATCTGCCTGATTCCATCTATCGCACCGCATCTCAAATGCAGGCCTTTCACGAACAGGCTCTGTCCAACCTGTCGGTCATGCCCGGTGTTCTCGCAGCCGGAGCGGTGAACTGGGAGCCGCTCGGCGGAAATCTCGTCAAGGGGGATTTCCAGATCGAGGGCGGCCGGCAGCTCCCCTCGGGCTACATGGTGGACAAGCCGTGCGTGAGTCCGGGATATGTCTCAGCCATGGGGATACGGTTACTGAGCGGGCGTGATTTTACAGAGCGAGACGACGCTTCCGCTCCCGGTGTTGTCATCATCAGCCGATCTGTGGCGCGGGATTTGTGGCCCGGTGAGGACCCGATCGGGAAGCGGATCTCGATGGAGGAGCATCCAAAATCCAAGGACTGGCTCACGATCATAGGCGTGGTCGACGACGTGAAGCAGATGAGCCTAAGTCTCAAGTCGGATGCGGCCATGTATCAGCCATACCGTCAGGTCGCTCGCCCGTTCTTCTTGAGTCACATGACCTTTGTCGTGCACACAGCCTACGATCCTCAAACAATCGCCTCGGCGATGCGCGCTGCGTTCCGCAAGGTCGACAAAAACCTTCCAGTTCAGTCGATCGTAACCATGCAGGGGTTGATCGCAGAAACGACCGCCGAACCACGGTTTCGGACAAGGGTGCTTGGCCTGTTTGCGGTTCTTGCTCTCTCACTCGCCCTCGTGGGCATCTACGGCGTGATGGCGTACACGGTGGTGCAGCGCCGGCACGAGATCGGCATCAGGATGGCCCTCGGCGCCCGCAGTGGGGATGTACTGGGGATGATACTTCGTCGTACGCTGCTTCTGGCCGTTGCAGGGATAGCGATCGGCTCAGCGGGAGCGCTCGCACTGACGCGTGTGCTGGCGAAATTCCTCTTCGAGGTGAGCCCCGGCGATCCGTCCACCTTCGTTGCCGTCGCGCTCCTTCTCTGCAGTGCAGCTCTCGGTGCGGCATTGATACCAGCAAGGCGCGCGACCCGGATCGACCCGATGCTCACCCTGCGCTACGAGTAGCGGGAGCTCGTCGCTCGCGCCTCGCCAGCGGGCGTGGGGGCCAGCAGCAGAATGTGAAGTTATTCTTGCGCCAGCCCTTAGCGGTGGCTTTTTAAAAAGCCACGCCTAAGGCGCGAAAACGCGAAGGAACGCCAGACTCCTTTGGCTGCAGCTATGCTGCACAGCTTGTCTGAGAGCTGTGACTGCCGCAGAGGCAGCACGAATCTCTTCAGCGATGGGGAGCCTGGTTTTCAGCCCTGGGATAGCAACCGAGAAACTTGAGAAGTGTCGTCTGTTTCCGAACCCGATCCAAGGCAAGCCGCACCTCTTCGCTCTGAATTGAACCGTTAAAGTCGACGAAAAACAGGTAGTTGCCAGGATCGTCGCGGTTCAGGACGGATTCAATCCGAGTGAGGTTGATCCCACCGTCGGCGAACTCTTTCAGTACCTTGAATAGCGCTCCGGCCTTATCTTCCGCAGCAAATACTATGGAGCATTTGTTCCCTTCGCTTCCCCCCTGCTTTGAGAGGATAAGGAAGCGCGTGATATTACTGTGGTGATCCTCGATGGCTTCGTCCAGGATTGCGA
The DNA here is from genome assembly GCA_035631775.1 of Acidobacteriota bacterium. GTDB lineage: Bacteria > Acidobacteriota > UBA6911 > UBA6911 > UBA6911 > DASQID01. Next base: position 8,702 of record DASQID010000051.1, on the reverse strand, counting down.
GATTGTAAAACTCTGCGGCGAAGCGGCTGGCGATTGCGGCGGACCCCTTCGGTCGTTCTCGGAGGAGCATCTTGGCAGCTCCGGCTGCGTCGTAGTAGGGATGGCCTTCCAGCATGTGTCCCGCCAGATAATTCTGGCATTCGGACAGAGCCTGGCGGCTGGAGTAGACCACCCGGATCTCGCGGGGATCAGTTTCGGGTAGGGCCAGCAAGCAGTAGCGGATGGGCAGTTTGACTTCGCCGCTGATTTGGAGGTCGCGCTCGACGAGGAACTCGTTGACATCCGGCACCGATTCTCCGAGCGTATTTTCGATCGGAACCGAACCGTAATGGAGAAGACCCGAATCCACGGCTTCGAACACTTCGCGATACTCATCACAACTGATGCAGATCAATCCGGGATTGAAGATGCCGGCTGCTATTTCGCTGAAGCTGCCATGCTCCCCCTGGAAGCCGATCAGATTCAGATCCTCCCCCTGAAGGCGCTTGCCTTCAGCAATCACCTGCCGGAACAGCCCTTTGCAGAAGTCCGGCTCGATCAGACCTCGTGCGTGCTTCCGGATGTATTCGATGACCTCGCTTTCACGCTTCTCATCGGTGATTCCCTTCTTGAACTTCTTCGTTCTCAGACCGTACTCCATCCGGCTGTTGAGAAGCTTGAGAATCTCAAAATCGATCGCATCGATCTTTTTGCGGATGTCGTTCAAATCCATGGCAATTCAGCTTCGTATTTCAATCCGTTCCGAAAGACTCACCGCTGGTGCTGTGCTCTTCGTCGTGACGGCGGCTACGGCGTCAGCTTTATTTCCCTCAACGCGTTCAACAGAAACTGCATCGCCACGGCCGCAAGCAGCAAGCCCATGATGCGTGTGGTGACTCGCATGACGATCGGATTCAGCCAGCGAGCACCTGCGGCTGAGAAGCGCAGAATCAGCCATGTGGCGACGGAGACCACAAGAATACTGAGACAGAGAGCGGCAACCTGCAGCCAATCTGCCGCCTGGTTGCGCAATAGAAAAGTGGAGGAAATCGCGCCGGGACCCGACAGCATGGGAACGGCGAGTGGAGTGATTGCGATGTCATCCTTGGCGGCGCCCGCGTCGGTCTCTTCCCGCGTTTCCTGAACTCGAGAGCGCTGGGCGCGCAGCATGTCCAGTGCGATGAGCAGCAACACGATGCTGGCAGCCACCTCCAAGGCCGGCATGGTGATGCCGAACAGCCGGAATATCCACTTGCCGAGGAGCGCGAATACCAGCAGAACTGTCGCCATGACGACCGATGCGAGAGCCGCCATGTGTCGCCTCTGCTTCGGGGTGTCGTTCGGCGTCATCGCCAGGAACGCGGGCACGACTGCGATCGGATCCACAATCACAAACAGCGAACTGATTGCGAGCAAGGTGAAGTCCAGCAACGCCATGGCTGACCACTCTACCACAAATTCATGGGGAAGCCCCGTGGCGCCAAACATCAAGACTGCCACGAATTACCCGTTGCAGTTCGCGGTTCGCCGTTCGCAGCCTGTCGGTACCCCGCAGGCTCCGTGAACCGCGAACCGTGAACTGTGGTCAGTTTGACGGCGGCAAGGTCTGGGCGGATACGCCTGCGAACTGGGAAAAACTCTCGGTGAAGAACAGCTCCAGCCCGATCACACCATACTCGCTCGAGACCTCGATATGCCCGCTGCCCAGGGAGATCGGCTGAGTAAAGAAGCCGGCTCCCGCCAAAGGATGGCTGAGTAACTTCGAGACCTTGCTGCGAGGGCCAATGGTGTCGTTCTTTTGCGCTATCTGCCTCCCTGCGCCATCGAACACGGTCATGGTGTAGGCCATCGGCGTTCCGAACGGATTCAGCAGCGCGATTCCCGTCTGATAGCTTCCGCCCGCCGCCGGCACCCCGTGCGCCACATGGGAAAACACGAGCAGTTGCCGCGGAACGGAATCTGCCGGCAGGATTGCGGTGGACCGGCGATCGCCGCCATCATGACTGAATGCGGTGAATCCCACCAAGCCGGCCTCGTCGCTTTGCGCGACAACATACCCCGTCTGGAGGGTTCCGGTCTGCAAATGGAAGAGGGAAGTCACGGTGTCCAGTAATTGCCCACCCCCGTTCAGCGAGACAGAGGCCGGCGTTCCGAGCACATTACCGCTGTCGTCAAAGGCGGTGAGGGCGAGGTCTGCCGGGACAGTAATCGGATTAATTATGCCGATCTGCGTCGAAAAACCTTGATTTACGGCGAAATGAGGGAAAATTAGCCGGGATTCCGAGCCCGGAGATGAGGCCTCCAGCACGGCAACCTGCTGAGCGCCGCTCAACAGTTCGAGGCCGGAGACAGGCTGGTCGGAGATGAGGCGCACGTAGCCTGATGACGCGGTCAGATCGTCAAATCCGAACACCAGCTGCGCTTTGGGACCCACGACTGCTGTCTTGGATGATCCGATCGTCTCACCTGACCCTGAGCGTAATGTTGCTGTCACGCTGGCGGGCTCTACCCCAGGATTGAACACCACATAAGAGGCGTTCCCGGCAGGGTCGGACTGGTGCTTCATGAACAAGAGATCTCTTCCGGTTCGGCCCGAAACGCTTGCTCCCGTGGCAAACTTTCGGAAAAATTCGTCAAACAGCAGGAAAAAGCCCGTCATGCGCTGCGACGACCCCGCTAGAATACTTCCCAAGACCGGCGCATCAGAGTTAAAGCCGAACAACTGATAGGCAAGTATGGGGAGCTGAGATGCTGCGGCGAGTGTCTCTCTTGCCGGATCAGTTCGGGCCGGGAGCAGAGTCCCCGATGGATTGAAGCAGGCGAAGTCCGCCGTGCCGGCGCTGCCGCCTTCATTCAGCACTGCGATGCCGGTAGTGAGCGAGTCGTCCAGGTCGAACTGCTCGCCATTTGCGACAAGGGGATAGATGAGCGGATAGGAAGAATTCGCCTCGATCGCCCCCATATCAACTTTCCCTGCCGCAGACGCGGCGTAACCGCTGCCGGCTGCGACCACACGCATCCGGTGGCTGTAATCTTCAAATGGGAGGCCAGGCGCGCCGTTGGTCCCGGAGTCCAGCACCGGTGAGCCGGAAGCCGGGGTGAAATTGTCCTCGGCGGGGTTGGTGAATCCAGGATCTCCGGAGATGATGCCGCTGCCCTTGACTGAACCGTCCCCGATAAGTGAGAACTGAACACTGCCGGGCGCCAGTCCCGACAGATCACCGCCACCGCTGGCACTGACGATGGTGTTGTAAACGGCCACTGCGGCTCCGGGTTCCAGGACGATTCCATGTCCGACATTTCCGTAAATTGTATTGTTCACAACCTGAATGTTGCTGCTGCCGGCTATGTCGATCCCGTCACCGGAAAGAGAGTCCTTGGATCTTACAATGATATTGTTTGTGAGTGTGGCCTTGGTGGAGCCGGTAAGACGAAATCCCTGTCCATTGTCCTTGATGAGGTTGCCGTCAAAGGTAAGGTCCTGACCGGGATTGGCCAGAATTCCATACACCTTATTGTCATGTGCGACATTGCCGACGACATTCGCCACAGGCCCACGATTCGCGTCGGTGCCCGCCAGGAAAGCCATGCCGGCCCGGTCATTTGAATGGAACGTGTTGTTCGTGATGGTGAAGGTTCCGTCAACCACCTCAATTCCGTCACCGGTGGCTCCTTTGTTCAGAGAAATTGTGCTGCCGTCGATAGTTCCCGATGAACCGACGAGATTCAATCCCGGTCCGGTGTTTCCTGTTATCGTCGAATTGAGAACGTCTATGTTTACCCCCACGGCATCGACGCCGTCGTTCTCATTATTTTGGATGGTCGAACCTGTCACGGTGATTGTTCCGCCGAGTGCGACAATACCCGCCCCGCTCGAATCCGAGATGACAGACCTGGTCAAGTCTAACTTGCCGCCGCTCAGTATGAGAATCCCCGCACCTGAGTACCCGGAGAAAGTGCACTGGTCGACGGTGACGTCAAGAGGCAGCGATGCGGAAGGATGCGAGAGCAACAGTCCGATCAATCCACCCTTGATTGTCAGACCTTGGATCAGGACATTCCTGAGTCCAACCACTTGGATGTCCGCCTGGCTGTCCAGAGATCCACCTCCGTCCAGAATCGGCGTCTGTCCCGCCGCAGCCCGAATTGTCAGGCCATCCAGCGGCAGTCCCTCCGCATTGGTGCCGATCGTCAGTCCCGCACTGTACGTGCCGCTGTCTGCAATCTCGATCACGTTTCCCGGCCGGGCTGCAGCCAAGGCATCGGTCAGGCTTGAAAAGGACCCTGAAGCACCTTGGGCAACGGTGAGGACGCGGGACGAATCCGGAACGTAGAGACCGGCCCAGTAGGGGACATTGTACACAGTGCCCGTCGAAAGGCTTTGGACTGAGACCAGACCTTGAAAGCCACCCGTCTGTGGGGCGGTAACCTGGATGGTTATGTCGACGCCGGCAGTACCTCCCGGCAAGACGGAATCTATCGTGCTTCGGTTGAGCGAGATTATGGGACCAGACACGATAGGCTGGACAGTTATCGCGTATTGGTCCGTCGCCGGACCGACGTTCTTGATCGTCAGCGTCCTGGTCAGGGAAAGGCTCCCGCTGTATGACTCCGCGCCGAAGCTCAAGCTGGTGGGGGAAAATACAGCGGTCGCCGAGGAGGCTCTGCCCATGTCAATCAGGCCGCTGCCGGCCTGCAGGATGTTCGCCGGACTCATTCCGAGCGCGGTTACGCTCCGGCGTGCCGTGCTGGTCAGGGCGGACTTGATGCCGAGCGCATCGAGCTGAGGGAACAGCTGTTTCAGGCCGGCCGCAGCCCCGGCTACCATCGGTGTGGAAAAGCTTGTCCCCTGGCTGACAATAAATCCCGTTGGATTGTAGATCGCGCCGTGGGGATTGCTGCTTTGAGCCGCGGAATAGACGAATTCGCCTACGGCTACCAGGTCCGGCTTGATGCTGTAATCCGTGCCGGGTCCCACCGAGCTGAACGTGGCTAGGACGCGGGGGACGGTCGGCGTCGCCGCCAGCATCAGACTGCTGTCAATTTCGGCCTGCACATTCCCCGGGTGAGCCGCAATGTATTGCTTCAGCGCGGTCCCGTCGGTATTGGAAATCATCACCGCTGGTATCGTGGTAGATGCCAGGCCTGCCATGCTGACGGGACCCTCGATGGGGTTGTTATTGTAAACGATAGCGGCAATAGCCCCGGCCGATTGCGCATTGGTCACCTTGGTCATAAAGGAACATGGTTTTCGCAAAATTAGTGCAATGGATCCCTTCAGACTCCCCGAGGGGAGCGGAGAGCAGGCTTGTCCATTGCCGTCGAGCACGGCAACATCTGCGACGTTCGTCGGAGATATCAGCACGTTGATGGCCGGACCGTCGCCGGAAAGATATGGCAGACTGTTGAGATTCGCGGGGACCGGATCCGGAGCCGTCACGTGCACTTGAGAAGCGAATGTGCGCATGTTCGATACAGCGCCTACAGTTATGACGTCGGGAACGGTGCCGGGAGATCCGATGGTGTGAGCCGTCGGACCGTTATTTCCCGCCGCCGCAACTACCACCACCCCGGCACCGATCGCTGCCTCCAGAGCGCCCGATTCCGGGTTTTCAGAGGGTGGCACGTAGTCGAGCGCTCCCAGGCTCAGATTCAGGATGTCCATCCCGTCCTCAACGGCTGCGTTTATCGCAGCCAGGATCGCGGCGGTGGAGGTCGTATCGTTTATGCCTGGGGTCCCGAACACCTTGTAACTCCCCAAGGAGGCTCCTGGAGCCATACCGGAAATGGTCGCGAGCGGCGCGTTGACCAACTCTCCCGCCGCGCAGCCCGCGACGAAGGTTCCGTGCCCCACCTCGTCAACTGAAGTCTGGACTGTTTGCGGCTCGAAAAGCAGATTGATGTAGTTTCGCGCAACGATGACCTTGCCGTTGGTAAAGCCCGATTCTCCCTTGGGAAATCCTGCCGGTGGGACCAGCGCGTTGCCGGTGAACATGGGATTGGAGTTGTCGATGCCGGTATCGATTATCCCGATCTTGACGCCGCTCCCTGCCCGGACGCGCCCTCCTGCTTTTGCCCACAGATCCTGCGCATTTAACAGAACGGCTGAGGTGTCCAACAACGGCCGATACCTACGAGAGAAGTAGACTTTCTTAATGCCGGGCAGCATCCGCACCTGCTCATACCGCGCCGCCGGCACGCGCACAATCAAGGCGTTCATCACCGTCTGTATGGCACTTTGAACTTGTGCTCCGGCAATCCTGGACAGTCCTTCGGACAAGATGCGCTGCTCTTCAACGACCTGCACGCGACGAGCCTCCGCCTCTGACGAGTGCAGATCCATGCGCCGATGCGACCTCTCCGTGCCTGGATTTGCCTGGGCATTTTGCTGTCCACTTTCCCGCATCGAATCAACGACAGAGGGACCGGACAATTCAATGATGAGCTGCAGGTCATGAGTCCCGGGAATCATCATCCGGGAGAGAGCTTGGTTGGGAGCCGGCCCTACATTCCGGGGCGACTGTCCCGGCAACCTCGGAACCCGGGCCAATGCATATGTCAGGAGTACAGAAGCTGCGGGCAAGCCAAAGCGAACTAGAGTTCTGCAGAAGCGCATTCTCATGGCAGTACCAATTGTCGTTTTACCCACCCGTCTTTGGTGCCGGGAGGGCCGGCACCGTTGCCTGAATTATACCCACCAGAAAACGGATCGCTCAATTCAAAAGGCAAGTGCCGAAATCGCTGATACATGCCGGCAGCCCAGATAAATTCCTGGCACTCTGTGCTGTGGCATTGTCGGCAGTCGCCCTGAGGCGCGATGACGAAGCTGACGCGCGCGCAGAATCACGGAGCGGCATAGCCGTCTTCGGCGCACTTTCAGAAGTCGTAGCGCAGGGCCATCTGCAGAATCCGTGGATTACCCACGGCGGCTGAGATCTTGCCAAAGGTCTGTTTCGACAAGTCGGTATTCGGTGGACCGAAATTGACGTTGTTGAAGAGGTTGTAAGCTTCGGCGCGGAAGGAGATTCCCTGCCGTTCATCGATCTTGAAGCGCTTCACCAGGGAGGCATCTACATTGAAGAATCGAGGCCCGCGAAATGCGTTGCGTCCGCCCGTGCCGATCTCTCCCGCATCGGGAAACGTAAATCGGTCTCTTTCCTCTTTTGTAAGCCAATAAACGCCGTCCGGCTTCCGCAGCACCTGCCCGATATTTTTGTCCCCGCTGTAGTCAACGAAACTGCTTCCGGTAGCAGGGCCGGTGCTGCGTCCAGATAAATACGTAATTGTCTGGCCGCTCTGCCAAAGCGTCAGCAGGCCCAGGTCCCATCCACCGATGAGCGAGTCCACCCAGCGCGGAGCAGCGGCGGCGAAACGGCGTCCTCTCCCAACGGGCAGCGTGTAGGTGAGCGTGGAGTTCAAAACGTGCGGAATGTCGAAGTCGCTGCGCCCCCGGTTGAGCCGCACGTTGAAGTTGTCGATGGGACTCGTGAAACCGACACCGTCAACTGAGATGTTGTCCATCGACTTTGAGTAAGTGTAGTTGATGATGAATCTTAGCGCGCCGGACTGCCGGCGCAGGTTCAATTGAAAGGAATTGTAATAGGATCGGCCAACGTTGGTCCCGACGATTACCTGGTTGAACTGCGGGTAATTGCGAAGATAGAAATCAGTGAGTCCGGCATTCTTATAAAGCGAATATTGATTGCGATCGACCGAATCGGCCACACTGCCGACCGCGCCCTGATCAAGGTTGACTTTGCCAATAGCGTTAAGGGCATCAGCGGGCGATCCTCCGAAGATGCGAACGAGCGTATTGAATATGGGGGTCAGCGTCCCCAGTCTCTGAAGTTCGCTGAAAGCCGAGAGAAAATCCTCGTAGATGCGGGGCTGGTTTAGATTGAGACCCATGAACAGCCGGGTGCCGTGCGTACCTACATATCCGGCTTCGATCACCGTGTCGCGTAAGATCTCCCGCTGAACCGTCAGGCTGTAATGCTGAACGTACGGGGTGCGGAAGTTGGGGGCAAAGAGAGCGAGATTCGAAAAGCGGGTGTTATCCGGCTTTGGCTTGGGAGCGGGCGGGCACTTGGGCCAGGTGAAGACGTCACTAAAGCGAACATCGGAGCCGAGCACAGGGTTTGGAAAAACAACCTGCTGCATCGAAAACCCGGGAGTATTGGCGTCCACAAAGTTTGTGGTTGCGCCGATAAGGCGGTCATAGAAGATGCCCCAGTTGGCGCGCAGTGCCGTCTTGCCGTCGCCCGCAGGGTCCCAGGCGATGCCGATCCGAGGAGCGAAATTGTTCCAGTCGTTGTCGTACCAGTGGCTGCCCTTCAGCGCTGTAACGTAGTGGATCGTGGGTGTGCTGTCGATCAGAGCCGCGTCGTCAACTATCCCCTGCATCCCGTTTACTTCAAACGGCACGCCGAAGAATTCGTAGCGTACACCCACGTTCAACACCAGCCGCGGATGCACTCTCCAGTCGTCCTGGAAAAAAGCGCCGTATTCACGGAACCGGTGGCTGCGCACACGGGGCGTGCCTACCCGCTGGAAGTCCTTAAAGTCAGAATTGAAGGTCTGCGTTACGTGGCTGACGCGGCCCAGCAGTTCGTTATACAGACTCTCGAAGGTTGCGCGATCGGTCTTGGAGATGGAGACAGGATAATTAGGCCCGATTGTAGGTAGCAGCTTGGCGAATGAGGGAGATAAGTAGACATTGGGCC
>DASQID010000050.1:0-5844 GCA_035631775.1 Acidobacteriota bacterium | reverse complement strand
CGCGGCCAGAGGCCGCGACCGGGGGGTCTGATGACCCCCCGCACATGAATCCTCACTGTACCACTCGAGTTTCTCATCGAACGGCGTTCTTGTCAGCTTGCCCGATGCGTAGAGCTTGTCCATCACGGCCTGCGCGGGTTTGGCGAATTTCTCGTTGTACAACGCCACGGTGCTTTCGTACTGCTCGTAGAAGTTATCCACCCAACCAGGTGCGTGGCAATTTGAACACACGTCCTGCATGGCAGCACGCCGCTTTTCCCAGTTCTCCAGCTTGGTGACTGACAAAGGAAAAAGCCCGGAGTGCCGAAAACAGGTCGCGGATACCCGGGGACGCGGAGGCGTGGGAAGGGAATCCACGGCTCGTCCGCTGAACCCTTGTGCCTTTGCACCCCGGCATGCTTGATGAGAATCGACCGCAGGCGCGCGTATCGGTGGAGGAATGTTCTTTGAGCTCCGGCTGAATGTCCGGATCCGCCTGTTTTGTAAAGCGTTGCGCGTGGAATGTCGATAGGCATGGAAGAGCAGAGGTTTGTGTCTGCAGGAGTTGTTGTGAATAAATTCGTAGCTAGGCAGCCGATCCTTGACCGCCACAAGACTATCTTTGCGTATGAACTGCTGTTTCGCTCCGGATTGGAGAACTTCTTTCACTCCGATGAGCCTACTCAAGCCTCGTCGATCGTGGTCGACAGCGTCCTCCTGCATGGGATCAAATCACTTGCCGGAAAAGAAAAGGCTTTCCTGAACGTGACCCAGGATATTCTCGTCAGACAGTTCGCGACCTGCCTTCCGAAGGAACAGGCAGTCATTGAAATCCTGGAAACAGTCGAGCCGAACGATCAGGTCATCGACGCATGCAAAGCGCTGAAGCAGAATGGATACCTGATTGCACTCGACGACTTCGTAGAGAGTGAGAAAATAAAGCCGCTGATCAGACTGGCGGACTTCATTAAAGTGGATTTTAAGACAACGCCGGAGTGGATTTGCCGGTACCTGGTTGAGCAATATGCGCCCAGCGGCATCAAGATGTTGGCCGAGAAGGTGGAGACACACGAACAATTCCACGACGCCATGGGGATGGGATACTCGTACTTCCAGGGGTACTTCTTTTGCAGGCCGGAGATTCTCTTCGGGCGCGACATCCCGGCATACAAGCTGAACTACCTTCTTCTCCTGCGAGAAATAAATCGCGAAGAACCAGATCTGGCAAAGGTGGAGAATGTCCTCAAGCGTGAGACCTCGCTTACCTATAAACTCCTCCGATACTTGAATTCCGCGGCATTTGCCTTTGTCGGCGAGATCAAGTCGATCCGGCACGCTCTTTCGTTGCTCGGTCTCAAGGAAATTCGAAAGTGGACTTCACTGGTGTCGCTGGCCTGCATGGCAGACGACAAGCCGGACGAAGTGGTCGTCAACTCGGTCGTGCGCGGAAAATTTTGCGAGAATCTTGCGGTTCACGTGCGTCTTGAGAACCGTTCCACGGAGCTCTTTCTCATGGGGCTGCTCTCGATGATGGATGCCATACTCGAGCGGCCTCTGGACGAGATCTTGGAAGAATTGCCGATATCCTCGGATGTGAAACTGGCACTGCTTAACGGCACTAATCTCTTCCGATATGTCTACGAGCTGGTCCTCGCCTATGAGAGGGGCAACTGGAACAGAACTGCGCAGTTCGCCGCTGCAATGCGTGTGGCGGAATCCTCCATCACCCAAGCCTACATCGACGCCGTGCGCTGGGGACAGAAGATATTCAGCATCCCGGTTCGACGCCCCCATACGGATGAACGCCTCACCCGATTCTCTTATTGACCTGCTCTGCCAATAGGGATAGATATTGTGCAAATGTCAAAGACACGCGTGCTCGCGCGGCTAGTTCCGTGTTTACTCGTCCTTTGGGCGGCCTGCTCCACTCCCGCGGGAGAATACAAGATTGCACTCGTCCCAGCCCGTGGTGGCCAGAGGGGACTCTATGTAGTGAATTCCGACAGCACTGGAGCAAAGCTTCTTTCCACTCAGGGAACCGTTCAGCTCCGGGCGGGATCCTGGTCTCCCGACGGTAAGAAAATTGCGTATTATTCCGTTGGCCCCGGGGACAGCATCATCATGAACAGTTACCGCATTCCCTTGCACTCCCTTCTGTACGTGATGGACGCCTCGGGCGCGGACCAGAAGCGCCTGCTGGATGTTCCAGTGAGCAATTTTGCCTGGTCTCCCGACGGCAGGAAGATGGCGTTTGTTTCCGCCTACGAAGATCCCCAGCGGGAAGACTCCGAGATTGTGCGAGGCGCGAGGCAGCCGGTCAGCGCGATTTACATATTGGACCTGAACACGCACCAGCAGATGCGGGTGACCGCCTACGGATACTTCTGCTCTGCGTCCTGGTCGCCGGACGGCACCCGCATCGCTCTCAGCTTCGGGGACGATCCGAAGAGAAGCGATATATATGTGGCGAGTCTCGACGGCAAGCACACGAGGAAGGTCACCGATTCACCGACCATCGAACTATATCCCACGTGGTCGCCGAATGGGAAGACCCTGGCCTGGGTGGCTGCGTCGGTGCCGGGCGAGGAAACACCCGGCGCTGGCGTCTATGTCCTCGACCTCGACGGGGCCAAGCCGCGTCAGGTTACGAACATGGCGATGTCGGAGGCGTCCTGGTCCCCGGACGGGAAGACCCTCCTGCTGCAGTCTGGTGATGGCGTTTATGTGGTGGGTGTGGACGGTGGGAATCCGCTCAAGATCTCCGGCACGTCGGATCGCCCCATGGATGCTGTATTTGCTCCGGATGGGCACAGGGTCATGTTCAGATCCAATCACGAAGGCGACTGGCACCTGTACACGGTTGATCTGAACGGTGCAGGTCTCAGGAGAATCATCGGCCAGTTGAGCGCCTCCCAATTCTGCCTCTCGCCCCTGCTCCACTGACAAAACCCGCCACGAATTACCCGGAGCGGCATAGCCGCAATCAAAAAGCAGGAGGCCGCAATGACCCCTAAATCACTGCACTGATTTCAGGTTCGCCGTTCGCAGTTTGCTGTTCGCGGTGGTTTGCAGTCTGCCGGCGATCAGTGCCCTCTGCGAACTGCGAACCGCGAACTGTGAACTTTGATCTTGCTGAATGCATTTTCTCGCCTAAGGAATTCCTTGCCAGCGGGACACGGATTTGCGGGTTTGTAGTACGAAATTCACGAGCGAATAGACTCTGATCATTTCGCGGAATTCGGGTAATTCGTGGCAGATTTTTTTAGATGAACTCGCGGAACAGTTCGCGCCGGGGTGCGGCTATAACGGCACGACTCACCAGGATTCCCTCGCTTCCTGCCATGGCGCAGCCGGCGTCCACGGCGGCCCGCACGCTGGCGACGTCTCCGGTAAGCAGGACGAATCCCTTCCCCCCAAGGGCCATTGCCAGATGGATCCGGAACAGGGTCACGTTAGCCGTTTTGGCCGCGGCGTCCGCGACGTCGATGATACTAGAAGCCGAAAATGTCTCAATAATGCCGAGTGCCTGGACGCGATCTGGAGGAATATCGACGGCGAGCGAAATGGCCGGGAAGACGGACGGGTGCACTCGGGGAATTACCCTCTTCTCGATTAGCGTTCCGGCTGCGGCAACGGCTCCGGCCTCGGTGCTGGCCTCCACGGCCGCCACGTCGCCTGCCACAACCACGAGATACTTTCCGGAGCAGATCGTGCGCGCGACGAGCAGATCGACGGCCGAAGCCTTGAGCATGGCATCCTCAACCACGTAGCCCATCGCCACGCTCGAGAGTTCCACCAGTCCTATCGAGTTCAGTTCGGCCATAACATCTCCCGACCCAAAGGAGCCGCACGTCAAGCTTCAATTACCACAGTCCCATCGGTACTTCTCACGGTGCCATCGATGCTCGCGTGAATATTGCAGCCCGGCTTGCCGTCCGGAGGCGAAGCGACGATATCCCCTACGCGCACCCGGTCTCCAACCCTGACCGCCGGAGTGCACGGAGTGCCCAGATGCTGCTGCAGAGGCAGCGAAACACGACCGGTCCGGGGAGCTTCCTCGACGAGTGGTCCGGTATCGTTGAAACCGTCCAGCCCCAGCTTGAGCTTAAGACGGCGGATCGGCACACGCCGATACTGGAACATGCCGTGAGGGAGTATGGATTCGGCGTCGCCAGTCCAGCGCATCCCTTTTTCCTTTAACATACTCTTGTCGTGCACACAGACATTTCTTGGATCGAGATCTTCAGGGCACGAATACAGGCTGCACAGGTTGCACTCGCAGCAGGCGAGCGTCCCAATAACAAGCACGTCGCTTTCCTGTCTGAAACCAAGAGCACGCATCGCCTTGTGGGGCTCAATCGGGTGCCCGATCAGAAAGCGGGGACAGAGCTCCGTGCAGAATCCGCACTGGTCGCAAGCGGATTTGCCGATCTTGTTGATCTGGTGCCAATCGAGACGATAGCGTTCTATCAATCTGTGATTGCGCGGAAGGACGATTAGACCTCCGGTCGTCTTTGTCACAGGCTCGTTCAACGATCCGGCCAGGCGTCCCATCATCACCCCACCGACAAGCACGTCGAATTGAATCTCCGTTGAGCCGCCTGCCGCCTGGATCACCTCGCCTATGGACATGCCGACCGGGACCTGCAGCGTGACTGGCCTGTTCACTGCACCTGCGACGGTGAGATATTTGCGCGTGACGGGCTTCTCCGAGGCCAGGTTGACCAGCGTTTCGACATTGTGCACGACGGAGCCGACATCGAGCGGCAGCCCTCCAGGCGGGATTATCCTGCCCGTGACGTCGTAGACCAGGATGAACTCGTCGCCGGCGGGGTACGTGTCCGTAAGCCACTGGATCTCGACGCCCTGCGGAAGACTCGCTGCAATTAACTGCATGGCGGCCTGGAACTTGTCCTTGACGGCGATTACCCCCCGGTGGGCGCCCACCCGTTCCATGGAAATTGTCAGCCCGCGGATGACTTCGGAGAAATGGTGCAGCAGAAGTTCCTTGTCCTTGTGCAGGAGAGGCTCACACTCAGCGCCGTTGACGATGACGGTCTCAGCCCGCGACCGCAGCTTGAGGTAGGTGGGAAAGCCGGCGCCGCCCGCCCCGACAACACCGTTTTCCTGGACAGAATCCTTCATTCCGCCTTATTCCGTTCGTTTGAGGGCGGCCATCAGGCGATCCGTGATTGTCCGCACCATTTCGTCGACCTCGCCCGGCTCCAGGACGCTCGTGCTTCCATCCTCCGTCAGGCGGTCCTGCGGTCGGACAGTCAGGCCCTCGGGGAATTCAGGCAAATCGCACAATTGGCACTCCTTGAGCCCGTAGCGCGCGTCAGGCAGACCGAGTTTCTTTTTGATTTCAAGAAGGTCCCCAGCCTTGCGATTCGGGATGGGCACCAGCGGGGCATCCAGGTGGGATGCAAGCATGATGGTGCGGCAATACGTGTCCACGACCTCCACGCACCACTCTGCGTGCGTAACGGAATCTGCCCAGCAAACAACACCGTGGTTCTGGAGAAAAATCACGTTGTGGTCCCGGACGTAAGGAAGAACAGTCCGGGCAAACTCGGGGGTCCCGGGAGTCTCGTACGGTGCGAGAGCCACGCTCCCGACCAGCACTTCGTGCTCCGGGACCAGGCAGCCGGGAGGGACGGTGCCGGTAAGAGCGTATGCCGTGGCATGCGGGGGGTGGCAGTGCACAACCGCACGCGCGGTGGGGACAGCCCTGTAAATCTCGATGTGAAGCAGGATCTCGCTGGAACGCGGCTTCGTTCCGGCAACCTGATTGCCTTCCAGATTCACAAGTGCAAAGTCATCGACGGTCAGGTCGGCCTTGCTGCAGAGGGCCGCGGTGGAGAT
>DASQID010000049.1:0-3887 GCA_035631775.1 Acidobacteriota bacterium | reverse complement strand
GATTCTGAATCCCAACGAGACCAGTGCCACGGCAACGATCGATCTTTACGGTCCCGATGGGAAGCTGGAAGCGAGCGTCAATCAGGCCATTCCCGCGCGCCAGCGGAGATCAAAGTTGCTCACGGAATACTTCCCCGCCCTGGTGGGAAAAAACAGAACGTCCGGCTATTTCAAAATTACCGTCGACAGGGGCGTAGCCTGCTTTGCCTTGTTCGGTACCCAGAGTCTATCGGTGCTTTCGGCGATCCCTGCCCAGCCCGCACCATAGCACCCCAGAATCTGCCACGAATTACACTAAACAACCCTCGCCTCGAAGGCGAGGAGTTTTAGCTGTATCGCCTGAAGACAACTGGTGATCGGTATACTTGTCGCGCCTTTGCAGGGCTCTCTTGCTATTCGCTGCCTGTTCCCAAGGCTTGCGCCCTGGGCTTTTCTATTGCGCCCCTTCGGGGCTTGGATTCCGCAGCCGCGCAGCGGCTAAACAGACGAGCCCAAGGCGCAAGCCCTGGGTTTGCGAGGCATTTTTGCAGGAGCCAAAGGGCGAGACGTTTTTTCTCATCGACTGCGTCGATTTCGCTACCCAATGCCTCACCTGGAAGGCGGGGGGTTTCCACCATCCTTCACGGGGACACTAAGCGAGGGAACAAGGTATAGTTAATGTTTCGTGTGATTATAGGTTTTCCGTGGTGATTGAAGATTCACAAAAGAAGACCAGGAAGAAGCTGCAGTTTTCGAGCCTCGCGCGCGACTTTCGCCAGCTTGTCTGGCCCCGCAGAGGACTGCTCTCGGTGGGCCTGGGCCTGATCCTGATAAACCGGCTGGCAGGTCTGGTTCTGCCGGCCGCCACCAAGTTTCTCATCGACGATGTAGTGCAAAAGCGCAACATGACCCTGCTCTGGCCGATCGTCGCTGCCGCCGGAGCGGCCGTCCTGGTGCAAGGTTTGACCTCCCTTGCCCTCACGCAGTTCTTGAGCAAGGCGGCACAGCGCCTCATCGCCGACCTGCGGATCAAGGTACAGGAGCACGTAGGCCGCCTCCCTGTCAGCTACTACGATGCCAACAAGACCGGAGCCCTGATCTCCCGCATCATGACGGATGTGGAGGGTGTGCGAAACCTTGTCGGCACGGGACTCGTCGAGCTCCTGGGCGGCATCCTCACCGCAATCGTTGCCTTTGGCCTGCTACTCAAGATCAACGCCGCCCTCACCTGCACGATTCTGGTCTTCCTTGCGGTGTTTGGTTTTCTGGTCACCAGAGCATTCAGGTACATCCGGCCCATCTTTCGCGAGCGCGGCAAGATCAACGCCGAGGTGACAGGGCGTCTGGCAGAGTCCCTGGGCGGCGTCCGCGTGGTGAAAGGATTTCATGCCGAGTCCAGAGAAGCAGCCACTTTCGCCGCAGGAGCGTTGCGCCTGTTCGACAACATCAGGAAGACTCTGATGGCAACCTCACTGATGAGCATGTCCGGCACACTCCTGATGGGCCTCGTGAGCGTCACGGTGATGGTTCTGGGAGCGCGTCTCATCATAGGTGGTGCCATGACCATGGGGGATTTCATCGCGTTCAGCATGTACCTTGCCTTGCTCGTCGCCCCCGTGTTCCAGGTTGTCAACATCGGAAGCCAGCTGACTGAGGCCTTCGCAGGCCTGGACCGGATGCATGAAGTGTTGGCGGAGATTCCCGAAGACGTCGATCCGGGCCGCGCGCGGCTGCTCCAGGACATCCGGGGCCACGTAGTCTTCGAACACGTCACCTTCGAATATGATTCCGGCAAGCCGGTACTGCACGGTGTGAGTCTGGAATCCAATCCTGGCACCGTGACGGCTTTGGTGGGCCCTTCAGGATCGGGGAAGAGCACAATGATCAGCCTCGTGGCGGCATTCGCCAAGCCGACAGGCGGCAGGATCATGGTTGATGGAATCGACATCTCGACCGTGCGGTTGGACTCCTACCGCTCCAGGCTGGGCGTTGTCCTCCAGGACAATTTCCTGTTCGACGGCACGATTCGCGAGAACATAATGTTCGGCAAGCCTTCCGCTTCCGAGGAAGAGCTTGTCCGGGCCGCGCAGATTGCGCGCGTCGATGAGTTCGCCCTCCGGCTCGAAGGTGGTTACGAGACGATCATTGGAGAGCGGGGCGTCAAGCTGTCCGGAGGCCAGCGCCAGCGCGTTGCGATCGCGCGGGCGATTCTGGCCGATCCGCGGATACTCATCCTGGATGAGGCAACGTCCAGCCTGGATACGGAGAGTGAGGCGCTCATTCAACAGGGATTGGCCGCGCTCATGAAGGGTAGAACTACATTCGTGATTGCCCATCGGCTCAGCACGATTCGCTCTTCGGATCAAATCCTGGTTCTCGAAGGAGGTCTCATCCTGGAGCGCGGCAGGCACGAAGAACTGATGGCGCGCAACGGCCGGTACTTCGATCTCTACACCCGGCAGGCCGGCCTGGAAAGCAACCGCTTCATCAATCCCGGGGAGACCGAGCCGGAGCCGGAGCCGCAGCCATCGGCGAAAAAGCCCACCGAAGACGCCGGCGCATTAAATCCCCTGCAAATCCTGCGCGGCACCTAAGGCAGCAGGCAGAGGGCAGCAGGCAGCTACCGGCTGCTGTCTGCCATCTGCCTGCTAATTTCTTTCGAGCGCTTTTTTTATCTTCTCCACCGTCACTCGGGTTTGTTCGGCGTACTGACCTTTCGGGGCAAGAACCAGGTACTGGGAAAACATCTGCAACGCCTCGGGAGCCTTCCTGGCCTTCAGGAAGACATTTCCCCCGAGCAGATAGGCATCGGCAGCATCCGGCTTAAGCTGGAGAGTTCGCCCAACCTCGGCTCCCGCCTTTGGGACGTTGCCCGTCTCCCAGTAAAGCCTTCCCAATGCCAAGTGACCCTGCCAGGACGAGTCATTGATCTGCAGGCCCTGCTGCAGGGATTTTTCAGCCTCCGGGTACTTCTTCTTCTCACGATAGATCTCTCCGAGCGCGAACAAGGCGGGAGCAGTCTTGGGATCAATTTCCAGCACGCGCTTCAAACACGATTCCGCCTTGTCCGCCTGATGGGAATCCATGTACGCCGTTCCAAGCAGGAGCCTGGCTTGGAGAAAGTTCGGATAGATCTTCACTGCCTTCTCCAGATCGGAGATCCCCTTTTCCGGGCTGTCCAACAGTTCCGAGCGGCCCTTCTCGAACTCGGTCCTTGCCTCTTCAGGCACCTTGGCATCTATTGACATTTCCATTCCCGGGCCAAGTCGATCAGCCGCGCTTGACTTCTTGGGTGCGAGGGTCAGGACTACATACTCGTTGTAGGTAGTCATGAGATTGATTTCTTGGGTGGCAGGCTGGAACCCCTCCGTGCTGGCCGTTACCCGATAGATTGCCTGATCGATATTTGAAAAATCAAACTTGCCGGCACGGTCGGTGCGGGCCTGGGCGACCATCCCGCCGGCGAACGACTCCAGAACGACCAGCACGTTCTCCGCCTGCTTTCCCCCTTGGGCATAACGAACTTCCCCATGGATGGAGACCGGCATTGCCTGAGGGCGCGCCTGTTGCTGTGCCAATAGCGGTAGGCCTTCCACTGCAAAAAGAACGGCAAGCAGCGCCGACATTGCTCTGTGTTTCCTCTTCCGTGGACCTGCTTGGGGATCGTCTGGCATGCATCTCCCGGCGCGGCGCCGTCGCATAGTTAGTAAGTCTCCACACGCAGAGCGGGTGACATCAAAAAGCCCCCCGGAGGGGCAAGCCAACAGCCCCAGGCAAGCGCAGCGCAGCCCGGGGTTGCGATTGTCAAGTATGACTAGAGCCCTTGGAGGGCATGCGCGTCAAGCTAAGGGACCGCGCAAAAATAACTCCTCGATTTGGCTAAAAGAGAAGTCCTGTGGCGCCGGTCA
>DASQID010000048.1:0-2942 GCA_035631775.1 Acidobacteriota bacterium | reverse complement strand
ATTCACTGACGCGCAAGAAAATAGGCTGGAGGTAATTCTTCATCACCTTCTCAATGTGGGGGGATTGCCCTTCGCGCGCACGCATCATCTCGCGTTGCATCAGCTTGGGATAGACCTGGTTCGCCGCGACGAAATCGAAGTAGGTTCCAACGTAGGTGAGAAACTTCTCCCGCGGCGGCTGATCGCTGTCCAGTACCCGAAAAACCGTCGCCTTCAATCCCGAGAACGCGCTGTCGAGCACCGCCCCGTAGAGAGTCTCTTTGTCCTTGAAGTAGTAGTAGAGCAGGGCCTTGTTGACCTTGGCCTGTCGGGCAATGGCATCGGTGCGGGCTCCGGCAATCCCGTACTCGGCAAACTCCTGCGCCGCGGCCTGCAGGATCGCGGCACGGCTCTCCTCCGGCTGGCCGCGAGAGCCCATGCGGGGCGATTGGCTTCGGGGACGGAAAAGATGAGCCATAGTCGGGGCAATGCAAGCTGGTCAGTTAATTAACCAGTTAGTTAGATCATAGCACAACCCAAAAGACTCGCCAAGCGCTAGATTTCGGTGATTATCCTTTTTCATCAAGTGGAAGTACCCCGGAAAACTGCCCGGACAGACCTCCCTCTCGTGTTCTAATACGGTTCCACGCAATGCCGATTCCCTGCAGGAGGGATGCCTTCGTGAAACCGCTCTTCAGATTTCTCGCTGTCCTTTGTGCGTTGTGCCTGGCCGCTGCCTCTTCAAATGCGCAGGTGCCAAAGCAGCCCGACCGTCAGGTCGCGGTCACGATTGACGATCTTCCCGCCGGCATGTCGGACCGGCTCCCCGTGGCCGCCATCACCGACATGACCGCAAAGTTGCTCGGCACTCTTCGTGATCAGAAGATCCCGGCTGTGGGTTTCGTCAACGAAAGGAAGCTCTACAAGCTCGGAGAGGTGGACGAACGCATCAAGGCCCTGCAGATGTGGCTGGACTACGGATTTGATCTGGGCAATCACACCTACAGCCATCCCTCTCTGAATCAGGTCGGGTTGAAGGCCTGGGAAGACGATGTAATCCAGGGTGAGAGCGTCATCAAATTATTGCTCGCGCAGCATAACAAGAAGCTCCGCTACTTCCGCCATCCGTTCCTCGACACCGGACGCGATCTGCAGACTCGCCGCCAGTCGGAAGCTTTCCTGACCGAACGCGGTTACCGCATCGCTCCCGTGACCCTCGACGGCTGGGACTGGATGTATGCCGGAGTCTACGAAGACGCCAAAAAGCGCGGCGACTCGGCGCTGCAGCAGGAGCTTGTGAAGTCCTATCTTGCGTACCATGATGCCGTCTGTGCCTACACGGAGAAGCTTGCCGTGCAGACCATGGGCTACGAGCCCAGGCAGATTCTGCTCCTGCATGCCAGCCAGCTCGAAGCCGACCACATCGGCGAACTCATGGATGTGTTGCGCAAGCGAGGCTACCGCTTCATCACCCTGGAGGACGCGCTCGGCGATTCGGCCTACAGCCTCCCCGACATGTACGTGGGAGAGGAGGGCACGGGCTGGCTCGATCACTGGGCCATCACGATGGGAAAACCGCCACAGGGCGCTCCGGTGTTTCCGCAGTGGGTCATCGATCGCTCGAAGGCGCTGCAACTGCCGCAAGCGACAGTTCCCGTCACCCCGCCGACCCAGTAAGCCGGCGCCTGCAATACCTCAGCGAGGTCCGGCTTGCAGACTCGCTAATTCCTTGCGGGCTGTTTCCGCTCGCGGCCCGGTCTGTTCTTCTTTCAGGAACAGCTCCAGTTCTGCGATTGCGTTCACCGCGTCGTGCTTCTCTTCGAAAGCCTTCGCCGCGACCGTATGGACAAGGGCATGCTGCCCCTGCGGCAGCGAATGCGCCTTGCGGCTGGTCGCAATTGCCTGGTCGAGATGCCGGTTCATGAATTCGACATATGTAAGCAGGACCATCGTCATGGTGTTGCTGGGATCTAGTGATGAGGCCTTGCTCAAAGCAGCCTCGGCCTCGGGAAAATTACCCGCCCTGATGTTCATTCGACCCAGATTGACGTAACCGGCAGCAAAGTGATCATTGGTGCTGATTGCCTTCTGCAGGGCCTCGCGCTCCTGCGCCCCATCTCCCAGACGAGAGTAGATCACGGCCAGATTGTTGTAGGCTCCGGTGTAAGCCGGATAAATTGCGATCGCCTTGTTGAGCCGCTGAATCGCTTTGGCAAAGTCCTGTTTTGCGATCAGTTCGTTTGCCTTGTCGAACTCTTTTCTGGCGCTGGACGGAATGTTGAGGTCGGCAACCGCTACAAAGGCAGAGGCTGGCGCGCCATCCGTCCGGCCCGCACTGCCGGCGCGATCGACTTTTACCTCCACCTCACCCTGTCCCGCTGGGCTGATCGGAATGCTGCCCGCATCGACGGTGCTGAAGTTCAATCCGGACACGCTCAGCTGATAAGTCCCGGAGGGGAGATTGACGAACTCAGCCTCGCAGTCGCGGTTGGGGGATTCCGAAACGGCCGGCCCCCCGATGCCCGCCAGCGTGACCCGGGTGGAGGCATCGCAAGGTCCGCCATTCGAGAAAACAACGTGAACCACAATGCGCCGGACAATCGATTGGCCATCGAACTGCGCTGAAACTGAACCTGCGAAGAAAAGAACGAACAACAACACGCGACCTGTCATGGCACGCTCCAGAGCCGCTGTCAGGAACCCACTCGTCCCCTGTCACCGAAAGCACGGGAGGCTCGTGTGACAACTTTGGGACGTGAGACGCATCATCGGCAAAATCGATAGCGATGAATGTTCAATGCCGACGAAATTCTTTTGGGAGGGAGCGATCGCACTGATGACGCGCAGCAACAACAGCTGTGAGCTATGGCTGTGTGGAACAGTCTGGCGATTCCAACTCGCATTTCGAAGTCGCGGGCAAGCTTGGGCCCGGCGAACAACACAACAATGCGTCCAAGACACTT
>DASQID010000047.1:0-3958 GCA_035631775.1 Acidobacteriota bacterium | reverse complement strand
CGCAGATCCCTACCCTGGAGATTCTTATCTGTCTGCAGAAGATTCGTTGAGTTCCTTCGCTGCCAAGGATCTCGAAGGCCACGATTGTTGCAGATATCGGCACAGGACTAGAAGCCGACGAACTCAGGTTCGGGCCGAAGATCGATGCCGAAGCGCTCTTTTACTCCGCACTGGATTTCATGCATGAATTCAATAACCTCGCGCGCGGTCGCACCTCCCAGGTTGACCAGGGCCAGTGTGTGCTTGCTCGACAGTCCCACCCGGCCCCGCGAGCAGCCCTTCTGGAATCCCGCCCGCTCGATCAGCCAGGCGGCCGGGATCTTAACCTGGCCGCCCTGGGCCTCGTAGCGCGGAAGCGTCTCCGCGTCGGCCAGTGTCCCCACATGCCGGGCGGCATCCTCGACCCCGGCAGCGGTTTCCTCAGTGACGACCGGATTCTTGAAAAAAGAACCGGCACTGCGGCAGTCTGGATCGCCCGGCGTGATGACCATTGCCTTGCCTGCCCTGATCTTCAAGATGGCATCCCGCACCTCTGAGAGTGAGGGCTGTTCCTTGCGTTCACCAAAATGGCGTTTCAAGTCCGGGTAGACCAACCGGGGCCGGGCACGCGGATGCAGGGCGAAAGTGACCCTGAGAACAATGTAGCTCTCCCGTCGGGACGAGTTGAATATGCTGGTCCTGTAGGAGAATCCGCATTCTGCATTGCTGAGCTCGTGAATTGTCTGCGACTCACGATCCAGAACCCGGACGGAGAGTATCGATTCACTTACCTCCTGTCCGTAGGCGCCGACGTTCTGAACCGGCGTTCCTCCAACAGTACCCGGGATGCCGCTCAGACACTCTATCCCGCCGAGTTTCTGCGAGACACACAGTCTGACAAAGTCATCCCATGCCTCACCCGCCGCGACCGAGATGATGTCGCCCTCCTCCTCGAGTGGATGAACGCCGCGCAGGCCGATGTGAAGTACCAGGCCCGAAAATCCGGCGTCGGAAACCAGTAGGTTGCTGCCGCCACCGAGGACGAAAACCGGCAGGTGGCGAGAACCGGCAATTTCAATGGCATCTATGAGTTGGTCCTCGCTCGTGACTTCGGTGAAATATCGGGCTGGACCCCCCACACCCAGGGTGGTGTAGTCTGCCAGCGCGACGTTCTCGCGGAGTTGAAGGGATCGAGTCTCTTTCATGCGAATTAAACCTATATCACAGAGACACCGGATGGCAGAGACCGATTCCGGGTCTCTGTTCGAGCGTCACATCTTCGTCGAGACTGCCCCTCCGTCAGCAGCGAACCGAGAGCGTGCTGTAACGCGTGCACGACCTCGGGAATTCGGGAAAGCAGGGATCAGCAGTTTCGAACGAAGAGCCAGGAACACTGACGGGGTTCGTGACGGCGAATCAGGTTCTCCAACTTTTCCAAGCAGAAACTGCCCAGATATGGGCATGGGCTCTGGTCACCGGACGCCTGCTTGGGCTCCAACCTCGTGATTCTATAAGGTTTCTACAAAGAGGCTATCGTCGGTCAGAATTCAGCGTTCGTCAAGCTAAATTGCACCGATCATCCGCCGAAGGCGTGCATCGGCAGAGCAATCTAGCGGTAGGATGCGCGGGAATACTCCAGGTACTCCACAAACCTGATTTGATGTTGACGTAACTTGTTTTATGAGATATAAATTGAGAAACTATGAAAGTAATTTTCATAATACTCTGAGGTGTTCATGTTCCAGGCCTTTGTTGTTACTCTGCGCGAGGGGATCGAGGCATTTCTGATTGTTGCCATCAGTCTCTCATACCTGAAAAAGACCGGGCGCCGGGATCTTGCCTCCCCGGTCTATTGGGGAATTGCTGTCTCCCTGGTATCCAGTGCAATCGCAGGCTACTTTTTTTCGCTGGCCTCGAATCAATCCCTGTGGGAGGGATTTCTTGCCATCGTGGCGGCTGTTCTTGTAGCCACGCTGGTCGTGCACATGATGCGCGTGGCTCACACGTTGAAAGGCCGCATCCAGGCGCGCCTGAGTTCCGCCGCCGCCGCTCCGTCCACCCGCACCGCCCGCCTCGGCATTTTCTGCTTCATCGTGCTGATGGTGACGCGAGAAGGCATGGAGACCGCCTTGCTCTTGGGCACTTTGCTGTTTCAGATGAAAGCCGTTCAGATCTTCGCGGGTGCAGTCTCGGGCCTGCTTGCGGCAGCGTTTGTTGCATTTCTCTGGAGCCGCTATGGTCATCGTGTGGACCTGCGGCGCTTCATGCAGGTTACTGCCGTATTTCTGCTCGTCTTCGTGGTGCAGCTCCTCATTTACGGCGTGCATGAGCTGGCGGAAGGGAACTTCTTTCCCCATTCCCTCGCGATTCACGATGCCACTGAACCCTACGGGCCTGATGGCATCTATGGGAAGTGGCTCAGTTTCGGTTTGGTGGCAATTCCACTTGCCTGGCTGTTCCTCTCCTACCTGGCTGACCGTGTGGCACGCGTGAAGCGCGGCCACGAACTGCAGGAGAAATTCGCCACCAAATAACCTCTGCATTTCGGGTTTTGAATCTTTGCACCTGAGTAGTTTCTGTCGCGAAACTGCTTTATCGCGCCGAAAGCGCCCCGGAGGAGCGCCAGCCCCGGGCAAGCGAAGCGCAGCCCGGGGTCGGGATTGTCGAGAATAACCAGAGCCCTGGAGGGGCGACAGGTAACCCATAGAGTACAAAGGTCTTTCGCCCCTGCCGGGGCTCGGCATTATGCTATATCCTATCCGGGGGCTTGCGCTCCCGGCTACTTGCTTGGGCCCCTCCGGCCTCCGGGGCCCGACCTGACATGCGATTCGTGGAGTTTCGCGTCAGAGGCTAAGTAGGCGATTCCATAAATACCATCACGTATTTTGCGGACACGGATCAACGCGGATGGACACTGATCACGAAGGTAGAATCGCGTGCAAAGTCCCCAGAGCTCTCCGGCAAAAGCCGGAGAGCTCTGGCGAGTTTGGCTGCGTTGATCCGCATCCAGAGAAATGCATCACCGTATTTGCGAAATTGACCACTAAGCATCTCAGGGGTGGCTTATCAAGAGGCCGCCGCCCAAGACGCGAGGGAGGGGTGCGGATTAGGAGCCTGTCTCTAGTCTGTGTCGAGGTATCTTTTGCTCAAGTCCCCGTAAGCATCGAGCCTGCGGTCGCGCAAGAAGGGCCAGTGTGTGCGGGTGAGATCCACCTTCTGGAGGTCACACTCTGCGACCAGGATTTCTTCCCTTTCATCAGAAGCAGCTCGCATGACGCTGCCCGAGGGATCGCACACGAAACTGGATCCCCAGAAGTCAATGCCGCCTGGCCTATTCTCGCCCTCGTGCCCGACACGATTCACAGCCGCGACGTACAAGCCATTTGCAATGGCATGGCTCCTTTGAATTGTCTGCCAGGCCGCAAGCTGGCTCTCGCCGTTCTCGACTCGCTCGCGCGGGTGCCAGCCGATGGCAGTGGGAAAGAAGATTATCTGCGCGCCGGCGAGAGCGGTTAGGCGGGCCGCCTCCGGATACCATTGATCCCAGCAGATGAGAACACCTATCCGCCCGAAGCGTGTATCGAACGTCCTGAAGCCGAGATCTCCAGGGACAAAGTAGAACTTCTCGTAGTAGAGCGGATCTTCGGGAATGTGCATTTTCCTGTATTTGCCCAGGTATCTGCCGTCGGAATCGATTACAGCCGCGGCGTTGTGGTAGATCCCCGGCGCTCTGCGTTCGAAAAGGGGGACGATGAGAACAACCTCAAGCTCGCGGGCAAGTGCTCCCAGGCGCTGCGTTGTGGGTCCGGGGATTCCCTCGGCGAGACCGAAGTTGGCATGCTCTTCCGCCTGGCAAAAATAAACCGACTTGAACAGCTCAGGCAGGCAGATGACCTTCGCCCCCTGTTTGGCTGCTTCCCGAATCTGTTGAATGCCCCTCTCGAGGTTTGTTTCAGGGTCGCTGCCGCATGAAATCTGA
>DASQID010000046.1:0-2038 GCA_035631775.1 Acidobacteriota bacterium | reverse complement strand
GTTGGATGAGCTTCGCAAAAAGTGGTTCCAGAACGTGATGGAGTTAGTTGCCAACCAACGGAAAAAGAACCAGCAGGAAGAGGAACTGAAGGACGCTCCGAAGGCGGTTGCGTTTGGCATTGTCAAGACCGGCGGCAACTTCAACCTGGATCGCCTGGATGGATTTCAGCTAGTACTTGTCGGAAGTGGAGGAACGTTTCAGTCAACCCCGATTCTGACCGACGGCAATCGGGGAAACTGCAAGTTCAACAATCCGATTCCACCCGGCAAATACAGCTTAAACATGTCCATTCTCAAAATGACCACAGAGGTGACCATCCCGAAGATCCCGGCGCGAAGCATCACATTGGACATGAATATTAGTGCCAAAACGCTTACCATCAATCAACGGTAGCTGGAAGTTGCCGGGAGCAGGTTACTCAAAAAAAGCACGAGCAGTATGAACCGACATCCATTTCGCATTGTTGTCATCACCGCACTCTTGACCTTTGCGGCCACTATCGTCGCGCTGCGCTGGGACGTGGTGCCAGGGTACAGCAGGCGCGGCAGGAGCGGATCTGAGGCAGCCCTTGCCGCCGCGCCAAAAGGCCAGCCGCCGCTCAGTCCGGAGGAGGAAACGAACATACGGGTCTATGGCAGGGCAAGCCCGGGTGTCGTCAATATCACCTCCACAGTTGTCGAGTACGGCTTCTTTTTCTCCCCAATTCCCAAGCCGCAAACGGGAAGCGGCGTGGTCTTGGACCTGGATGGAAACATCCTTACCAACTACCACGTGATCGAATCGGCCCAAAGCCTCGAAGTCGCGTTGCCCGACATGACGAAATACCGGGCCAAGACAGTCGGATTCGACAAGCAGAACGACATCGCCGTCATTCGACTTGTGGGAGCTTCCAAAGATCGGCTGCACCCCGTGCCGATGGGGGATTCCGACTCTCTGAAAGTCGGGCAGAAGGTGCTGGCCATCGGCAATCCATTCCGTCTCCAAAACACACTGACGGTGGGAATTATCAGCTCTCTGGGCAGGAGAATTCAGACTGAAAGTGGGGATCTCGTTGAGAACGTGATCCAGACGGATGCGGCCATCAATCCCGGCAACTCCGGCGGCCCACTGCTCAATACCGCAGGCGAGATGATTGGGATCAATACTTCGATTTTCACCCTCAGCGGCGGAAACATGGGCATCGGCTTTGCAATTCCCGCCAATACCATCCGGCGGGTAGTAATCGACCTGCTCAAGGAAGGGCGCGTTGTGCGGCCGTGGCTCGGTGTGGACGGCTATTCAATCACGGACGATCTCGCTTCTGCTTTGGATCTGCCGGTCAGCAGCGGGGTGCTGGTTGCGAAGGTCTATCGTGGAAGCTCCGCCGACGAAGCGGGCATTCATGGTGCCAGCGAGGTTGCGCTGCTGTACATGGAGAGAATCCTGATTGGTGGAGACATCATAACGGCCGTCGATGGCAAGCCCGTGAACTCCATAGAGGAGCTGAACCTTGCGCTGGAGCCAAAGCGTCCCGGCGACACGGTGCAGATCACACTCTATCGTGGAAAATCGAAGATGCAGAAGGCCGTGCGTCTCAATGAGGCACCCCGCCAGCGCGGTCGCCTGTAAACAGCGGATTGCGAATTGCGGATTTTCACCTTGCCAGAGAAATCCCTCAGCCCGGAGCAGAGCCTTTCTGAGTTCGCAATCCGCAATCCGCAATCCGCAATCCTTCTCACACTATTGATCCTTCTTGGCCGCGGCACTCTCCTGTCCCAAACAGCGCCGTTTCCATCCGCCCAGGAAGGAGACCTGACCAAACTCGCGGAGGGCGTCTACGCGCAGATAGTCAGCCCGGACGGGAATGCGGTAGGCAACTCCGGCGTGATCGTCCTCGAGCATTCTGTCCTGGTTTTCGACACGCACTTCACGCCCGAGGGCGCGCAGGTGCTGCTTTCAAAGATCCGTGCGATCACGCCAAAAGCCATCCGATACGTCGTAAACAGCCACTTCCACCCGGACCACACCCACGGGAATCAGGTTTTCACAGGGCCCCTC
>DASQID010000045.1:0-7388 GCA_035631775.1 Acidobacteriota bacterium | reverse complement strand
CCCCCCCCCCCCCCCCCCCCCCCCCCCCCCCCCCCCCGCCGCCGCGCCCTTTCAGGCTGCGGCCCGCAGGCCCGCTGGCTTTGTTGCTCGCTGCTCACATACCACCCCGGGTATAGCTCGTCGCTCGCGCCTCGCCAGCGGGCCTGGGGGCCAGCAGCAAAATGTGAAGTTATTCTTGCGCCAGCCCTTAACCTGAGTCCACGAGTGGTACGGTCCGTGGCCTCATTTTCGGATGTGAGACGAAATGGCTAACGAAAAACATTCTTTTGCGCTGGGTGTCCTGGGTGTTCTGGGACTAATCCTGGTTGCATTCCTCGCTCTGTCGTTTTTCCACGTCGGGGGTGAGCCGGCGATCAGCATAGTTCCGGCAATGCCGATAATAGGCAAGCGAACCCCGGTAAAGATCGATGTGGCGGAACCCCGGCGCGGACTGACGCGCGTTGAAGTCGAACTGGTCCAAGGGGACAAATCCGAGGTGCTGACAATCAAGACCTACTCCCCGCGTTCCTGGCTGTCACTCCGCGGCCCCCAGACTGCTCGCGACACGATTTTCCTGGAGGTGGGGCGAGAGAGTGTTCCGACCCTGAAGCCTGGAACCGCTATAATTCGGGTGGTTGTCGATCGTGCCGGAACATGGCTGCGGCATCCCGGCCCGACAACGCAGGAGGTCAGTCTTCCCGTTCGCTTGATGCCGCCTTCCGTGCAGCTGACATCAACCCAGGTTTATGTGGCACAGGGCGGATGTGAAGTCGTGTCCTATCGCGTGGGAGAGTCCTCCGTGCACGACGGCGTCCGCTCGGGGAGCTGGTGGTTTCCCGGATATCCCCTCCCGGGCGGCGGCAAACAGGATCGTTTTGCCTTCTTCGCCGTTCCCTACGACAACTCAGAGCCCAAGGTGAAGCTCGTAGCGGTTGATGGCGCGGGAAACGAGTCCGAAGTGAACATCGTAGACAAGTTTTTTCCAAAACCCCCGCACACCGATACCATTCAGGTCACCGATGAGTTCATGAGCAAAGTCGTTCCGGAAATACTTTCCCAATCGCCGGAGATTCAGGAGCGCAGCAGCATTCTGGACAGCTACCTGGCCATCAACAGCGAACTGAGGAAGAAGGACGGTGACGTGCTCAAGGAGTTGGCCGCTAAATCCACGCAGGAATTCCTCTGGCACAAGGCGTTCGAGATGATGCCAAACGGCAAGGTGATGTCGGCGTTTGCCGATCGCAGGACGTACATGTACAAGGACCGCGTCATCGATCACCAGGATCATCTGGGATATGATCTCGCCGTGACGCGCCAGTCCCCGGTGCCTTCTTCCAACGACGGAGTCGTGGCCCTCGCGAGGTATTTTGGAATTTTCGGCAACGCCGTCGTCGTAGACCACGGCTACGGGATTATGAGCCTGTATGGGCACCTCTCTTCGATATCGGTCAACGCCGGACAAAAGGTTGCGCGCGGCGATATCCTGGGGAAGACGGGAGAGACCGGCTTGGCAGGCGGCGATCACCTGCACTTCACGGTCCTTCTCCAGGGGCTGCCGGTGAACCCGGTGGAATGGTGGGACGGCCATTGGATAAGAGACCGCATCGCCAAAAAGCTCGGCCCGGCATTTCCTTTTGAAGAGTGAAGCCCAATTGCGGATTGCGGATTGAAAAAGTGCGGATTGACGGAGGGAGGCAAGGAGGATCAGCGGAAGAAGAGGAACCACACGAGGGCATAGATCGGGAGCAGCACGGACAGCGTGTACTTCCATATGTAACCGAAGAACGTCGGGCACTCGACGCCGGAATGTTCCGCTATCGACTTCACCATAAAGTTGGGACCGTTGCCGATATAGGTGCAGGCCCCGAAAAACACCGAGGCAACTGAAATCGCCTGCACGTAGCTGCCATGCTCGGCCAGCATCCTGTGCATGTGCTCCGGATTTCCGAGCACCATCTGATGTAGGCCAAGAGCCGCGCTCAAGAAATTCAGGTAGGCGGGTGCGTTGTCGAGAACACTGGAGAGCATACCTGAAGCCCAATAGAACTCCCCAGGGCTGCTTATCCCCAGCCTGTGTGCGTTCTGCGCCAGCCAGTCCAGCGCGGGAGCCATGGTCGCAAAAATACCTGCAAAGAGAATCGCCACTTCCCGAATCGGCGCAAAGCTGAACTGATTGGCCCGAAGCGCATCCCTGCGCGCGAAGCTGTGGGCCGCCACCGCGGCACCTATCATGATCAACTCACGCACCGGCGTCCTCGCAAAAACGGCGACAACGATCAGGAACAGAAAGAAAAAATTCCGCTTGCCGGACAACTCGAACCGTGTGCCTGGCAAGGGGGGGTGACCTTCACGCATCCAGGCGCGGTATGAGCGGGTGTCCAGAGCCCAGAAGACAGCCAACACAAACCCGAGCGCGAGAAGCCAAATGTGCCAGATCTTGTAGATCGTCCAGTGAAAAGGAACACCGTTGAGATATCCGAGGAAAAGTGGGGGATCCCCTATCGGGGTGAGACAGCCGCCGATGTTGCTCACGCAAAAGATGAAGAAAATCACGTGAAACCCCTTCAGCCGGGGCTTGTTGATCCGAAGAAACGGCCGGATCAGCAGGATCGACGCACCTGTCGTGCCAAGGAGGTTCGAAATCAACGATCCGGCGCCCAGGAAGAGCGCGTTGAACAGAGGCGTAGCGTGCCGGTGCGTATGGAGGAAGATGCCGCTCGATGCAATGTAGAGCGTGCCAATCAGCACGATGAAACTGAAGTATTCTAATCCCAGCTCTATCATCCGGTGGTAGTCGAGAAACAGGACATAGTAGCTGACGACCACGAGGCCCAGGCCGATGGAAACCTTAGGGAAATGTCTATCCCACCAGGCGCGACTGAGGAAGGGCACGAGCGCGATTGCCAGTATAAGGATGACGAAGGGAAAGATCATCCAGCCACGCACGACCGGGACACCGCCGTCGGCGGCGAAGGCATCGGAGCCAAAAGCCAGATACATGATCGGAGCAAGCCGCAATCTGCGCATCAGCGGGCAGGATACCACGACAGGCGGGCGGCGCAATGATCCCAGACTCAATAGTCCGTCAGGGAGTTGACCGCATGAAATTCAGGCTGGTCCTCGTTGTGCAGGACACTATTGGAAGAACGAACATACTTTACAATATAAAGTACTTGACAATGTGATTGGATTCGTGTGAACATGGTGCATATTGTGGAGGTTGCCTCATATGATCGAGCCGCCCAGCGTTCATTCGGCACGGGAAGACCTTATCTACATACGCAGGACCCTGGAGGCGGCGGGGCAGTTCACGGCCGTGCCGGGGAAGTGCCTGATAGCTGCGGGACTCATGGCTCTGGCAGGGGTGGCCTTCAACGCCGCTTACACTGGGGCTCCGTGGATTGCGGGTCCTCGCCAGGTACAAGCGTTGGAAACCTGGGGAATCGTGCTGGGCATTTCTCTGGCCATCGTTTCTTATGGCATCTATCGAAAGACTCGGCAAACCAGGACGACGATCCAGGCGCCGCTGGTTCGCAAGCTGCTTTGGAGCCTGTGCCCTGCGTTGTTTGTGGGTGCAATCCTCACGGATCTGGCGGTTCGCACATACAATCTGGACTGGCTGCCGACGATCTGGCTGGGCTGCTATGGGGCTGCGGTTACAAACGGCGGCCAGGTATCTGTGGCGCCGGTCCGCTACATGGGGGTTTCGTTTTTGGTCGTGGCGGCCGGGGCCGCGCTCTCGCCCCACGGAATGGGTCTGACGTGGCTGGCCATCGGATTCGGCTGGCTCCACCTGGTCTTTGGCGCTTATATCGCCTGGAGGCACAATGGATAAGAGATCAAAGGGAAGCCGTCCCTCGCCCAATGAGCTGGATCCCTTGATTCACGAGCGGCTGCGTCTGGGGATCCTCTCGGCCCTGGTCGTCCAGGAGTCGCTTACGTTTACCGAACTTAGGGACCTTCTCCAGACGACAGATGGCAATCTCAGCGTGCAGGCTCGAAGACTCGAGTCGGCCGGGTATGTCGTCTGCAACAAGATGTTCGAGGGCCGCAAACCAAAGAGCACCTACCGCCTCAGCGCAGCCGGACGCGCGGCGCTGGAGGAGTATCTGGAGACACTCTCCCATCTGCTTCCGGATATCGGACGAGTGCGGAACGCGCGCACTGCATCGCTGCGTGCGAACATCAACCCCCTTCCGTCGCACAGCTGATTTCCATCGCTTGCAGCCTGAAGGGGATTTTTTTATAATCACGTGCTTTATTTCACAAAGAACTTTCAAAGGATGAACCGTACAGATGAACGCGGTCAAACACGCTGCAATTATTATGGATGGAAACGGGCGATGGGCCGAAATGCGCGGCCTGCCTCGATGGAAAGGTCACGAGATGGGGGCGCATGCTGTGCGCCGCTCGACCGAAGCGGCCTGCCGTCTTGGGATATCCGTACTCACTCTCTTTGCATTCTCCACTGAGAACTGGAAGCGGCCGGCCAAGGAAATCAACATCCTCTTCAGTTTATTTCGCCGTTACCTGCGCAATGAGAGAGGATCGCTCGTGGAAAACGATATTCGCCTGTCCGCCTTTGGACGACGCGATCGTCTCTCGACCGCCGTGCTTGATGATCTTGCTGCGACAGAGGAAGCCACGCGCGAGGGAAAGCGGCTTCACCTGCGACTGGCCCTGGATTATGGCGGGCGCTTCGAGATTGCGATGGCCGCGCGCGCCCTTGCCCGCGAAGTTGCTTCCGGGTCTCTGCTCCCCGAGCAGATCAACGAGGATCGATTTCGGCAGGCCTTGATGCCTGAGGACGTGCCGGACCCGGATCTCCTGATACGCACCGCCGGGGAGCGGCGGCTATCGAATTTCCTGCTGTGGCAAGCGGCATACTCCGAATTGTACTTCTGCGCGAAACTCTGGCCCGACTTTGGGGAAGCCGACCTTGAGGAAGCCCTGGCGGACTACCACTCACGAACGCGCAAATTCGGAGCCCTCGCCCGCGCGACCGGCACCGTCGGATGAACGACTGCAAATGGTGTGTGGTCGACGACCCGCTCCCTGGCCGTCGCAGCTCTGACGCCATTTTCGAAACAGTTAGCGGCGCAGGCTTCCCCCGTCCACCACAAGCGTCTGGCCTGTGACGAAGCTGGAGAGATCCGAAGCCAGGAAAAGCGCCGCGCGCCCCACCTCCTCGGGTTCACCCCAGCGTTTGAGAGGAGATTCCTGGGCCAGAGCCTGCTGTGTCTCGGGCGCAAGGCTCTCGAAGGTCGCGGATGTTTTGATGTTTCCCAGCGCGAATGCATTGGCGCGGATGTTATAGCTGCCGTACTCGCGGGCAACGTCTTTCATGAGCCCCAATATTCCCGCCTTAGCTACCGTGTAAGGTGTCCCCATGTATCCTTCCACTGCCGGCGTGGAGGAGAGGTAAATAATGCTTCCCTTTCGGGCTGCCATCATCAGCGGCAATGCCTCGAAGGTACAGAACACCGAGCCCATGGTGTCGGTCTGAAACAGGTTCAGGTACCAGGATTCCAGTTTCTCCGAAGGTGTAGCGTGCAGGGGCGTTTCCCAGAGTTCGGTCAGAAAGGGGTACCCGGCATTACACACCAGCACATCCAGGCGGTCGGAAGCCCATTGCCTGATTTCCCTGAAGAGTTCACGCACGCTCGATGGCTTTGACACCTCGCATGATGTTCCCATTGTGCGCACTCCTGCATTATCGGCAATATCAGTTGCCACGGCCTGGGCGTCCTGCAGCTTTCGCGATGTTACCGCAACGTTGCATCCGTGTTCACCCAGAGTCGTTGCAATGGCCTTGCCGATTCCGCGGCTGCTCCCCGTTACAAGGGCAAACCTTCCTTCCAAGATCCGATCAGTAATCATATGTATTCTCCTGATTCAACGAATGCGGCAGAGGCGGTTTCGCTGCGCTAGCTTCCCGGACATCGAAGGAATCCAGCATCTTGGAAGGCGCAAAGACACCAGGAGGCACGCATGGAGCAAACGCATTCACTCGGAAAGAAGAAAAAACCGAAGGGAGGTTGGATTATAACCTCCTCCGAA
The DNA here is from genome assembly GCA_035631775.1 of Acidobacteriota bacterium. Classification (GTDB taxonomy): domain Bacteria; phylum Acidobacteriota; class UBA6911; order UBA6911; family UBA6911; genus DASQID01. Next base: position 1,349 of record DASQID010000045.1, on the reverse strand, counting down.
GAAAGTCATCCAGCCGCCCCTCGGGTGCTGCAAAGCCAATTTGTCAATTGCTTGCTGCCGGGAAAGGGCACTTGTCCGCTGCATTCCCGGTTTGGGAAACAAAAGTCACATGGAGCTTCGGAGAGGAAGCCTCCTGGTTCGTGATAGACTTCAGAAAAAAACGTGGTGCTAATATCGAATTATGTTCCCAAGCACGGGATTTTTCCATAATCGATTTGATTCGCTCTGGGGCAAATCCCAAACTTTTTCGGGGGCCTCGCGGAGTTTGACAGCTCTCGGGGGTTTGAGAAGGTTCACAATCAAGCCTCTGGAAAGGAAAAAGGGAGATGAAGATTGGGCTTTGTATATTTCTGACCCACTACGCAGCGGCACCGGAGGAAACTGCAAAGGCCGCGGAGGATCTCGGGTTTGAATCGTTGTGGATGCCGGAGCATCCCTGCATTCCGGTGTCCTATGACACCCCGTTTCCCGGATCCGCTGACGGTAAGGTCCCACGCCAATACTGGAGTTCGTACGATCCTTTTGTTGCACTTTCGTTTGCCGCAGCAGCCACTCATGCGCTCAAGATAGGCACCGGCATATGCCTCCTTGCCCAGAGGGATCCAATCGTGACCGCCAAAGAGGTGGCCAGCCTGGATGTTCTGTCTCATGGGCGGTTCCTCTTCGGCGTGGGAGGAGGGTGGCTGAGGGAGGAAATGGAACTGATGGGCGCCACATACGCACGACGCTGGGCGCAGGTGAAAGATCGCATGATGGCTATGAAAGCAATCTGGACGCAGCCCGAAGCTGAATATCATGGTGAGTTCGCAAACTTTCAGCCGATCAAATCAGATCCCAAACCGCTGCAGAAACTCTACCCGCCCATACATGTAGGCGGGGCTCATCCGAACAGCTATAAAAGGGTCGGGGAATGGGCCGACGGCTGGATTCCTCTGAGCCTGACGCCTGCCGAGGTAGTGCTTGGCCGGGAAAAAATCGCCGGATACGCCAAGGCTGCAGGGCGGGATCCGGGTAAGATCGAGATAAGCGTGTTTGGCCAGGAACCCGCCAAAGAGCTTTTAAAGGAGTATGCAGATGTGGGCCTGACCAGGTACGTCGTCTTCGTTCAATCCTTTGCGTCCGGAGAAATGCAGCGGCAGCTCGCCATTCTCGCTGGGAATCTGGGATTGTGACGGGGGCTCTTTAAAAATCTACCGCTAAGGGCTGGTGCAAGAATAACTTCACATTTTGCTGCTGGCCCCCAGGCCCGCTGGCGAGGCGCGAGCGACGAGCTATACCCGGGGTGGTATGTGAGGAGCGAGCAACAAAGCCAGCGGGCCTGCGGGCCGCAGCCTGAAAGGGCGCGGCGG
>DASQID010000044.1:0-14790 GCA_035631775.1 Acidobacteriota bacterium | reverse complement strand
AGAGATGCTCCAACGGTGGGGGATGAATCCCGTGCTGGCCTCGAGCGGCGCAGAAGCTCTCAAGATCCTTCGCGATTCCAGCCGGTCGGCGACTCCGTTTACGTTGCTCCTGACCGACATCCACATGCCGGAGATGGACGGCTGGACGCTGGTCGAATGGATCCGACGCCAATCGGATTTGCGCCTTCCAACCATTATGGTGCTCACATCGGCGGGGCAGAGAGGCGATGCAGCGCGCTGCCGTCAGCTCGGTATTGCGGCTTATCTGACCAAGCCGGTCGGCCAGTCACAACTGCTCGACGCGATCGTGAGCGTCCTTGGACCAAGGGCTCAGGACGGTGATCAGCCGCCCTTAATCACGCGACACTCTCTGCGGGAGGGACAAAGAAGCCTGAAGATCCTGCTAGCTGAAGACAATGTCGTCAACCAACGACTCGTGGCACGGCTCATCGAAAAACGCGGGCATATTGCAGTCGTGGCCAGCAACGGACGCGACGCCATCCAGGTCCTCGAAAAGCAGAAATTCGACCTTGTGCTGATGGATGTTCAAATGCCCGAGATGGACGGATTCGAAGCCACTGCGGCGATCCGGGAAAAGGAGAAATCCACCCACCGCCGTCTTCCGATCATTGCGATGACCGCACATGCCATGAAAGGCGACCGGGAACGTTGCCTCGATGCCGGAATGGATTCCTATGTGTCCAAACCCGTTCACCCGGTGGAACTGTTCGAGGCAATTGACCGCGTGATGTCGCCCTCCGGCCCTGTATACGCACCTGCGGAAGTGTAGTCTCCTCTGTCGATCTTCGATGGACTCATGAGCTACGTCTTGGAGGTCGACCTGGACTTCGACGTGAACACGCAAAGCCGGATAGTCCAAGTGCACGACCACATCAACCCTGGCCGCAGCTCGGCCGATGCTAGTGATTTCAGATGGGACAGGCTAAATTAGCAATAGAGAATTCCGGAATCCAGGTTCAGGAGTCGGCGCGAAAGCGTAAAAATGCTGAGCGCCGTTGGTGCTTGTCCCCGATTTGCCCTTTGTGGCTGTCGGTTCAGGGCATGAGTCCGGACTTGCGCAAGCGTGCCAATTGCCACAGCATGCTTGGCGCGGGCCGCCATTGGTTGAACTTGTCCAGTTTGTAGAGCACTTGCGGATTCGCCAGCGATGCGGGCACCCCACCGGTGCAGGCGGCCACGATGGCATTTGCGGCCGATGTCTGCAGCCGCCTTTGAGATTCCTCTGAATACCACGCCGTGTGATTGCTCAGAATGATTCCTGGATGGCTTCGCAAGGGAGAGTTGACAGGCAGCGGCTCCTCTTCGAATACATCCAGTCCCGCCCAGGCCAGGCGTCCCTCGTCCAATGCACCGAGCACTGCCCGCGTGTCGACTACCGGTCCGCGTGCGGTGTTCACCAGGATACAACCCGGCTTGATCAGTTTCAGCTGCTCGGACCCGATCAGATGGTGAGTCTCGGGTAGCAGCGGCACATGCAGTGAAATGTAATCCGACTGGCGGCACAGGGTCTCGAGGTCCACAAGTTGAGTGCCCAGTCCCAGGGCATGGCTATCCTCGACAAACGGATCGCACGCAAGGAGCCGCAATTCCCATGCCCTCAATTTCCGCGCGACCGCACTCCCGATCTGTCCAAGCCCGACCAACCCCAGGGACCTACCGGCTACCTGGCTGACGGCCACCAGGGGGCTGTCGTCCCAATGGCCATGAGCCATCCGGGAATACGTCCCACACAGGTTACGCACGCAGGCCAGCAACAATGCGATGGCGTGGGTGGAGACCTCGTCCATGCAATAATCGGGTACATTTCCGACCATTATCCCCGCACCGGTGGCGGCCTTGACATCAATATTGTCGGTGCCGACGCCATAGCGAACGATGATGCGGCACCGATGAAAAGTGCGAATCATGTCTGCTGTCACCAGTGTACGGCGGACCAGGATCCCGTCGGCCTGACGACACAGGTCCAGCGCTTCACTCAGAGGGCGGTCTTCGGCGTCCATGAACTCGCCGCCCGCGGCGTTGATGATTTCTTTCTCTAAGTGTTTATCCGGATAGCCGTGTTCGACCAGGACGACACGAAAATCCGCCATTCATTTCTCCATGGTGTCAGGTCTTGAAAATTTAATTTTGCCCTTCCTGTGTTCCCGACGTGAGGAACGTTGAGGCAAAATGAAATTTTCAAGACCTGACACCGCAAGGACTATCCCATGTTGGCAAATCCACGCTCGAGGTCGGTAATGATGTCGCGTGGATCCTCGAGGCCTACCGACAGGCGCACGAGTTCGTCGATAATCCCGAGTTTATAGCGTTCCTCGCGGCTGATGTTGTAGTAACTGTTGAGTGCCGGATGCGTGATAAGTGTCTCGGGACCTCCCAGGCTCGGTCCAAGCAGGCACATTTCCAGGCCGTCCAGAAACCTCAATGTCCTGTCGAGATCACCCTCGATTTCAAATGTCACAACGGCGCCAAATCCCTTCATCTGCCGGATGGCAAGTTCATGGTGCGGATGGCTGGAAAGTCCGGGATAGTAAACCCGGCGAACTCTGGGGTGACCTTCCAGGAATTCGGCGACCTGATGTGCCGTCTTGTTCAGCCGCTCCATGCGCAAGCCAAAGGTCTTCAGCCCACGAATCAACAAATAACAGCTCATCGGATCGATCACCCCGCCGGTGACGCGACTCCATTGATAGACGGGTTCACTTATCTCCTCAGATCCGAGAACCGCGCCGCCGAGGGTGTCGTTGTGGCCGGCAAGATATTTGGTCGTACTTTGGATGACGATGTGGATGCCCATGTCGAGTGGCCTGCAGTTGTAAGGGGTGGCAAACGTGCTGTCGATGACGCTAAGGATGCCGTGCCGGCGTGCAATCCGGGCGATTTCCTCTATGTCGGCGACATTCAAATAGGGATTTGTCGGGGACTCTGAGAGAATCATGACCGTGTTGCGGGCAATTGCGCCGTCCATGGCCTGGTAGTCACCCATAGGCACGACCGTCGCGGTGATACCGAATCGGGGAAGGACGTTCGTTACGAAGTGAAGGGTCTGTTTGTAAGCGTCGTCGGTGATGACGAGGTGCTGGCCCTGACTGCAGAATGAGAGAATGGTGCCGCAGACTGCACTCATCCCGCAGTCGAACAGGATGCAGCGCTTAGCTCCTTCCAGCGCAGCCAGCTTTTCCTCGGCCGCGTCACGTGTCGGATTACCGTACCTGCCATACTCGTAGTGTTCGATTCGATTTTCTCCGAAAGCGACCATTTCTGCCACGTTCTTGAATACGAACGTGCTGGTGTAGGCTATGGGTGTCGTGATGCTCCCCATCCATCGGTTTTCGCCGCAGTGCACGGCGACGGTATCGCGATAACTGGTTGGTCGCTTCGTAAAATCACTCATCGAAATCTCCAATTTGGTGACAGGCTAGTCAAACCCCGAGTTACCTGATGTCGAGGTTGCGTACCCTGTTTCCGGATTCACGGATTCTACAGGAATCCGGGCCAAAGTACTGGAAATTAGCTGGATCCGTGATTACCAGACCGATGCCGAGGGTATTGCCTTCATCGTTGATTCAAACAGCTCTGAACCTCATATTCCACGGCATGAACAATCAGACGGACTAGAGCCGAGATGCCGGTCTGTCAGATTCGTTCCATTGCCAAAGATATCCTGAATCAAGTCCGCCCCCGACAACACATCCCACCGCTGAAAGTCGCTATTGGTCTGGCTGTGCCTTCGATTGAGGCATGGCTCCTTTGCGGCATCAACCCTCACGTCTCCGAGGCAGCGTGGATCAACGGGGTGAGAGAAGGACGATTGCCGTATACCAAGGACAGCCTAAAAGCCGAGGTTTACGGCACGTCACATCCGTCGCTCCTAATCGAAACCGAAGCAATGAGACAGGCCAGAGTGTCCGTCTTGCCATGGAGATATCGATACTCGAGCGCCTGTTTCCTAACGGCTTCGGTGCCCTGCTTCGGGATCTGAGAAGTTGGCGATGACGCCAACCCCACGTCGAGGCTCTAAGACTCGAAGTACTCACGGCTCAATGGTAAGGTAAGCCATTTCTCAGAGTCTCTGCGACTTGCAGGCGACTCTTATCGCTCCCGAGCCTTTGATGATTGTTTGGGTGTATCATGCGATTTTGAGTCCGTTCCGGTTCGAAACAGTTCGTCGCCACGGGCGTAGGTACTTACTCATATGATAGAGTGGCAACTTGCAGAAGGAGTCCAGTCATGGGCGTGGTTGGGACGCGGACGAAGCTCTATGCCGATCGGATTTCCCAAATAGGCACCGAGAACGCATTCAAAATAGGTCCTCATATCACTCGCCTCGAAGGCGAGGGAAAGCCTGTTGTCAGGTTGAACCTGGGGGAGCCGGATTTCGATATTCCTCCCTTTGTTCGCGATGAAGTGAAGCGCCAGCTTGACCTGGGAAACACACACTATTGTGATCCGAAAGGCATTCTGTCTTTGCGCAGGGCCATTGCAAAGCAGATGAAGGACATGAGGGGACTGGAGGTCTCACCGGAACAGGTAGTGGTATTCCCGGGGGGAAAGCCCTCCATTGGTTTCTCCCAGGAGGTTTACTGCAATCAGGGCGACGAGGTCATATATCCCAGCCCGGGCTTCCCTATTTACGAGTCCTTTCCCGGTTACTTGGGCGCCGTTCCCGTGCCGCTCCACCTGCCGGAGGAAAACGGCTTCACGTTTACGGCTGAGCAGCTTAGCAGCCTCATCACCCGCCGGACCCGGCTCATAATCCTGAATTTCCCGTCCAATCCGACCGGGGGCGTCGCAACAGCGGATCAGCTCGCGGACATCGCCGAGGTTATCAAGAGGAAGTGTGGTCCGGAAGTGCGTGTTTACTCTGATGAAATCTACGAAAACATAGTATTTGACGGGCTCAAGCACATTTCCATCGCCAGCGCTGCCGGGATGGCGGAACGGACCATTGTCAGCAGTGGCTTTTCGAAATCCTTTGCCTGGACAGGCGGCCGCATTGGGTATGCCGTTTTCCCGACGGAGGACGAAGCAAATACATTCAAGAATCTCAATATCAACTATTTCTCGTGTGTTCCCCCGTTTCTGCAGGAAGGTGCGCGCGTGGCCCTGGAGCATCCGCAGAGCAAGGACGTGGTAGCCCATATGGTCCGGACCTTCCAGAGTCGCAGGGATGTGATTGTAACGAAACTCAACCGAATCGAAGGCATCCGCTGCAAGACGCCGGGTGGGGCATTCTATCTTTTTCCAAACATAGCCGGAGTCTGCGAAAAACTGGGCATCACCGACGCATACGATCATCTGCCGGCTCATGTGAGGCAACGCACATCCCCGTCCTCGCTGTTTCAGATGTTCCTCCTCTATCATTACCAAGTTGCCACGTTGGATCGGAATTCCTTCGGCAGGATTGGAGCCGAGGGGCAGCATTACCTCCGGCTGTCCATTGCTTCGGATCTAGAGGTATTGGAGGAGGGTGTGAATCGTCTCGAGACCGCAGCTGCTGATCAGGAGGGCTTTGAGAGGTTCATGCAGGCAACCGCCCTCCAGGTGATCTGAGCAAATCTGCTGGCAGAAGGCAGCCGGCAGCAGGCAATCTTCCGTTGTTACACTCACACGTACCCAGTTTTCTTCCGCCTGCTGCCCTCTGCCTGCTGCCTGCTGTTGCGGACTCAGCTTCCTGAAGCTGCCGAAATTCCTTGCCGGCGGGGAAGGAATTGCACATCGGGATACCAGCGTCTCAGCGTATGGCCTTTGTCATGAAGACGGTTGTCAGTTGTTCGCCGTCGCAGTCGAACCCAAATTCGCCTGCCGAGGCGAAGCCATGCTTCTTGTAGAAGTCGACGGCGGCTAACGTGGAATACACAAAGATGTCCGAGAACAGCGCCGGAGGAACCATCGCTAGGAGGTGGGCCAGGAGTGCCCCACCGATTCCCGTGTCCTGATGTTCGGGCGCGACGTAGAGGAGCCGTATCTCGTTCATTTCGATACCACCGACTCCCACAACACCCTCGGTAGAATCGAAGACTGCAATGTAGAACGAACCCGCACGCTGGATCATTATTTCCGGTGATTCCTGGCGCAGCAGCCTTGACCTGAGCTCCGCCGACAACTGCTGATCCTGCATGATGCAGGCGTGAATCAGGTCACTGCAAGGAGAGGCGTCCCCAGCACCAAACGGTCGGATCATTCCAATTCCCTGGAAATCATGAGCCAAGAACACAACCGGGAATGCGAGTCGAATCACGGAATATAGGCGATTGCATCGATCTCCACCCTCAGTCCTGGAGACGGGAGCGTCACAGCCTGTATGGTCGTCCGGGCCGGCCGGTTCTCCCCTAACATGCGTGCATAAACGGAATTCATCTTTGGAAAGTCCGCCATGTCGGTCAAGAAGACGCCGCAGCGCAGGACGCAGCTCAGGCTGGAACCTGCCGCCTCGAGAATTGAGGAAATGTTCCTGAGCACTTGCTCGGTCTGGCTTTCTACGTCCGGGCCTGCGATTTTCCCTGTTGCCGGATTAATTGCGCCCTGACCGGAGACAAACACCAGCTTTTCGAACACGACTCCGGGGGAGTAAGGACCTGCAGGCTTGGGAAGCTCTTTTGACTGGACAGGATGATGTCCGGCATTTGTTTTCATGAGTTGCTCCGTCTGATCAACAGGAAGATTCAACTTCCGGTTAGTTTATCGCAGGGTACTGGTATACTTAACATTCAATTTTGCCGGGTTCGAGCGTCGTTAATCCGGGAGGTAAGTGCTTCGATGAAAAAAGCCATCTCAGTTTGTGGGCTGCTGATATTAGTTGCCGCGCTCACTCGGTGTGTGCGTGGCCCTTCCGGGGAGGAGTCGCCGGAGGTCGGACGCCTGGCCCCCAACTTCAAGCTTTCGGATCTTTCGGGCCGGGTGGTCTCACTCGATCAGTACCGCGGCAAGATCGTCATGCTCGACTTCTGGGCCACGTGGTGCGGTCCATGCCGGATTACCATGCCCGTGCTCGAAAATCTTCAAAAAGAATATCCGAAGGATCTTACCCTCCTTGCCATCAATGTGTCGGAACCGCGCGAGTTGGTGCGGAGGTATGTCGACAACCAAAAAATAGCTTCGACGGTTCTCCTCGACGAGGATGGAGCTGTGGGCGAGGCTTACCGGAGCGAATCCATACCAATGCAGGTTCTGATCGATCAGAGGGGAGTTGTCCGGCGCGTCACAGTGGGATACAGTTCCAGGCTTGCGGATCAGCTCAGGTCGGCCATCGAACAGCTTCGCCATCAAGACTTTTAATTCTGGAGACGGCGATGTCGGCCAGCGCGTCAATGAACTTCGGGTGGAGGTTCAGCGCCGCGGCTCGGCGGAATTCCGCGATGCCGGTCTTCCCTGCCAAGTCCTTGTAGAGAATGTCAATCTCCTGAAGTGTCTCGATGTGATCCGAAACAAAGCTGATGGGGATTGCCAGCACCTGCCGCACTCCATCCCTGCCGAACTGCTCCAGCACGTCCACTGTGCTCGGCTCCAGCCACTTGACCGGACCGACCTTGCTCTGGAAGGCAAGCGTGGAAGGTGCCCTTGATCCCAGCCGACGATTGATCAGGTCCACGGTTTTTTGCGTCTGCTCTAGGTACGGATCTCCTTCGACTACATATCGGGCTGGAATCGAGTGAGCACTGTAAAGCAGTTGCACCCTCTCAGGCTTCGGGTCGGGGAAGCCGTCTATTGCTTGTTCGATCAATTCCGCCATCGATGCGAGATAGAGAGGGTTGTCATACCACGCATCCACGTACACGATTTGGGCTTTCGAGGAAAGCCCATTCTGGTCTGCCAGGCTCCTGAAATATCTGAAGCAGGACCCCGTGGTGGTCACCGAGAATTGCGGGAAAAGCGGCAGGACTATGAGTTTGGTGACACCGTCGCCAAGGATCTGTGTCACCGCTTCGTCGATGGTCGGTCTCCAGCAGCGCATTCCCACGTATACCCTGGACGAAAAACCCCGCTCAGCCAGGCGTGCCGATAAGGCTACAGCCTGTCCTTCTGTGATCTTGCGAAGCGGCGACCCACCGCCGATCTGACGATAGAGACCACGCGACTTGCGCTGGCGCGTGGTCGCTATGAACCAGGCAAGCAGGTTGCGCAGTGCATCGTTCCGGATGTGGATGATGTTCGGGTCCGAGAACAGGTTGAAGAGAAACGGCCGGACGTCCTCGAGCTTCTCAGGCCCCCCCAGATTGAAGAGCAGCACACCTGTGGACATCTTCTCCCTGATCAGTTTGACCAGCTGCTCAAAGTGTTTTTGAGAAAACCGGCTTGTCCTTTGGCTTCAGCAGGTACTTGTCGAACACCATCCCCACGTTGCGGATGAAGATGCGTCCAAGGGAGGTGACCGAGATCATCCCAGGGGTTAGGTCAATCAGGCCGTCGCTGACGAGAGGTTTCAGGCGGACGAGTTCGTCTGCGAAATACTCGTCGAAATCGAGATTGAACTCTTGCTCGATCTCATCCTTATGAAGCACGCAGTGGCACAGAATCCTGCTGATCACTGCCCGCCTGATCACATCGTCCTCATTGAGGCCGATGCCGCGCATTGTGGGGAGATGCTGCCCGTCCACAGCACCGTAGTAACTCTTGAGGTCGCGATAATTCTGCGCATAGACACGGTCGACGCCGCTGATCGAGCTGACTCCTACGCCGAAAAGATCTGCGCCCGCCTTGGTTGTGTACCCCTGAAAGTTCCTGTGAAGAGTGCGGTTACGTTGGGCAACACACAATTCGTCGTCCGGGCGCGCGAAGTGATCCATCCCGACATAAAGATAGCCGGCTTGGGTGAAGCGCTCGATCCCTGAACGAAATATCTGGAACTTGTCCATTCCCTGCGGGATGAGCTTGGCAAAGGATCCCTGCTGCTTCTTAAGCCAGGGCACGTGGGCATAACTGAACATAGCGACCCGATCCGGGCCCATGCCGATCACCTTGTCCACGGAGGCGACGAAGGTTTCAGGCGTCTGGTGCGGCAGACCGTAAATCAGGTCGATATTGATGGATTCGAACCCGAGTGTACGGCAGAGGTCGAAGAGGGCCTTGGTTTGCTCGTAAGGCTGGACCCGGTGGATCGTCTGCTGAACGATGGGGGTGAAGTCCTGGACTCCCATCGAGATACGGTTGAATCCGAGTCGGCGCAGCGTCCTTGCCTGTTCCTCGCTTGTGACGCGGGGGTCCACCTCTATCCCCAGCTCGGCGTCGGGGGCGAATGCAAAGCGATCGCGAGCGAAGAGGAATAGGTCCTCGATTTGCGCCGCGCTGAGGTAGGTCGGAGTCCCTCCTCCCCAGTGGAGCTGAACCACTGGCCTGGACGTGTCCAGCCTGCTGGCCACCTGGTCGATCTCCCACTTGAGCTTCTGCAAGTAGGGATTGGAAACCTCGTGATCCCTGTTGATGACGACATTGCAGCCACAGAACAGGCACAACCTCTCGCAGAAGGGGAGATGCATGTAGAGCGAAAGTGGCTGTAAGGGGCGCTGCCGGTTTGATTCCCGGATAGTCCGGTCGTAATCGGCCGGTCCAAACGTATCCAACCACTCCGGCGCCGTGGGGTAACTGGTGTAACGGGGCCCCGGGACATTATAGCGATCCAGGATCTCCGCCGTAACGTTCAGGGTTTCACCCTGAATGTTGATGTTCAATTCCATAGGTCAAAAATCTACCATGAACCCCCAACACCTCCAAGCGCGCCTGTCCCAAGTGGCCGGAGCCTTTTGGACTGATTGTTGCCGAGGCCGCCTTTATGCGGCTGCACTCTGATAACCAACGGTAATGTCGGCGCACTCTCATGGGGCTTGAATCTGAGAGATCCAGAGATTTACCGGGACTCCTCCGACCGATACTGGGAGGAACTCGAAGTCAGATTGCATACGCGATAAAATACCCCGCCGCAAGTCACAATCTCCGGGCAGAGCGTTGATCGTCCGATTCATTAACGTCGCTTTTTGGTGAAATTTGTGGCGGTTTCTATCCGGTCAATTTCGCAGCCTCGATGGGCTTGCCGGACGTGTCACGGATGTCGATCGGCCCCAGCTGAAGCTTCTCCAGCTGCGATTCGATTTGTTCTCGATCGCCGACCGCTACCACGATCATCTCCTCTGGTTTCAGGTACTTCTCGGCAGCTCGCCGGACTTCCTCGGCCGAAACGCTGTCGATTTGGTCAGGAAGGTTCTGATAATAATCCGTAGGAAGATTGTGGGCAAACAGCTGTCCGATGCTGGACGCGGCCTGCGGCGAGGTTTCAAACAATCCGGGAAGCGATCGCGCGATGGAATCTCTCGCTGTCGCCAGTTCCTCAGGCGTCGGGAGCGTTGTCCTCATGCGATCGATTTCGTTGAAGACTTCCGCGACAGCATTCGCGGTGACGTCGGTGCGCACTCCGGTTGCCACTACAAAAGGTCCCTGCCCGCGTCGGAAGAGAAAGGCGGAGGATGCTCCGTACGTGTAGCCATGTCTCTCTCGGAGATTGAGATTGATTCTGCTGGAAAACAGGCCGCCCAGACCCGTATTCATTACTTCGATTGAAACATAATCCGGATTGGAACGGGTGACCCCTACGTGTCCGAGGCGGAGCGCTGTCTGCGGCGAATCCGGTTTATCGACGATCACGACTCTGCGAACCGCTTTCGAGCCGAGGGGCGGCAGCTGGAACGGGTCAGCCCGGCCTTCCCAGTGACCCAGGTGCCTCTCACCGAGCTTGCGCAGTTCTCCCTGTGTCATGTCTCCGGCGACGACCAGAGCCGCGTTGCCCGGAACATAGCCTGACTTCCAGAATCGGGCCAACTCTGAGCGACCGGTTGCCTTGTTCGACTCCTCAGTCCCGACCTCGGTGGTGCCGTATGGATGTTCGGGGCCATAGACACAGTTGATAAAAACCTTGGTGGCCAGGACATGCGGGTTGTCTTTCTGCTGTAGGATTTGCGTGAGACGATCGTGGCGAACCCGCTCGATCTCGTGTTCGGGAAACTCGGGACGAAGCAGCACATCGGACATAAGCTCGAGAGCCGGATCGATGTTCTTTTTCAGGGTACGGACGGCAATATAAGAGAGGTCGGTGCTCGATCCGGTTGATAAGGTGGCACCCAGCTGATCTGCTTCGAAGGCGATTTCGAGGGCGGATCTCCTTCCGGTCCCCTCGTCCAGCATTTCTGCTGTGAAGGAGGACAAGCCGGGGAGCCCGCTGGGATTTCTCTCACTTCCACTCAGGATTATCAGATTCGCCGAGACGATCGGCAAACTGTGCTGTTCGACGAGGTAGATTGTGAGGCCGTTGGGGAGGAGGAAAAGTTCTGGTACGGGCAGCCTCAGTGTGGATTGGAGGCCGGGCTTGGGAGGGTTTCTCCGCCAGTCCTGATCGGGGGTTTCTGTCTGGGGGTGAGGCACGGGGGGCGGCTCATGCACTGTCTTTGGCACGTCATCGATGACCTTGTTGCCCGGAATTCCATGCACCACCACGCGGGCGTTGCGTTGCAGCCTGGTTTGGAGTGTTGCCTTGAGTGAAGATGTGCTGGCCCGATAGTATCTCTCCAAGTCTTTCGGGAGATAACCGGGATCGCCGAGAAAGTGGTTGTATTGATTCAGCCGATCCGCCACACCACCGAAACCTCCCAGGGTTTCCAGCCCGCGGATCATGGCAGATTCGATTATGTTGCGCGCCCCTTCGAGCTCCGCTTCGGTCGGGCCCTCAGTCTGCAGGGCTTCTAACTCCTGGTCGATGGCGGCCTCGAGTTCGTCCGCCGAGACGCCCGGCTTAGCAGTGGCCTCTACGGTAAAAACCGAGCCGAGGGCAAGGGAATACTGTTGTGCGGTTGCGTCCTGAGCAATACGCTTTTCGTATACGAGCTTTTTATACAGGCGGCTGGACTTTCCACCTCCGAGTATCCGCGCAACCAGGTCGCACTCCGCGTCTCCCTCTGTGAATATGGGATCCGTAATCCAGGCCACATATACACGCGGAAGCTCGACCTGGTCCCCGATGACCGCCCGGCGTTCTGAGGTGATCGGCGGTGTCTTCACCCTGATCTTCGGGACTTCCGGTCCCGCCGGTATGGGGCCGAAGTGTTTTTCGACAAGGGCCTTGGTCTTAGGGGTATCGATATCGCCGACAATCGCAAGGCTGGCGTTGTTAGGGGCATAGTAAAGCCGGAAGAACTCTCTGACATCCTCCAGCCTGGCGGCTTCGATGTTGGCATGGGACCCGATGACGGAGGCATGATAAGGATGGTCTTTGGGGAATACCTGGTGAAACAACTCTTCTTGGACAAGTCCGTATGGTGCTCCCTCCACGCTCTGACGGCGTTCATTGCGTACAACGTCACGCTGGTTCTCAAGTTTCTTTTCGTCTAGCCTGTCGAGCAGAAATCCCATCCGGTCGCTCTCCAGCCAAAGGGCCAGCTCGAGTTGGTTGGACGGGAGTGTCTCAAAGTAATTGGTTCGGTCGAAATCTGTGGTGCCGTTGATGTCCGTGGCGCCGGCCGATTCTAAATAGAGGAAATGCGCTTTTTCTCCCACATACCTCGAACCCTCGAACATCATGTGTTCGAACAGGTGCGCAAAGCCCGTTAAGCCGGGTCGTTCGTTCGCCGGCCCAACATGATACCAAAGGTTCACGGCCACCAGCGGCAGCCTGCAATCTTCCTGCAATATGACATCGAGGCCATTGGCAAGCTTGTACTTCTCATACTTCAGGTCCGGAATGATCAGCTTTGTCGCCACGCTTTCCCCCCTTGGCTGCGAACAAGAAGCCTACCATAAGCAGGTCCTCCCGGCTAAGTGCAGCGTGCCCGAGCAGGATCGATACTCAGCGGTCGAAGTTGCCGAGGACATCTGGGGATATTGACCCAAACTGGTACAATGCACCCCCGTAAGCGCTGTACATTTTCACCCGAGGAATTGAGATATCGCTATAAGTACTGTGAAGTCACCTGATATGATCTGGCAACAAGGTTGCTTGAAGACAAGCGTCATCCCCCGAGGTGATCTATGACCACGCTGGAGAGGTTGCTGGAGTATCTGGATACAAACCACGTGGAATACCTGCATACGACACACGAGACTGCGTACAAGGCCAGCGAGGTGGCCTGTGCGGAGCATATGCCTCCGTGCAGCTTCGCAAAATCCGTTGTCTTTCACACGGACCTCGGCTTCGGCATGGCAGTACTGCCGGCAGACTGCCTGTTGAATCTGAACGACTTGCGTGCCGCGCTGAGTACCTCACATGCCCGGCTGGCGACCGAGGAGGAACTCGAGCGGCTCTTCCCGGAATGCGAAGTAGGGGCAATGCCGCCTGTCGGCGGGTTATTCGGCCTGACGGTGCACTTGGAAAGCGGGATGGCAGCGGATGCGACAATTGCCTTCAACGCCGGAACGCATCGTGATGTGATACACATGCGCTTTCAGGATTACGAAGCACTCGTGAAACCTGCCTTCATTCCGATTGCAAAGCCCATGATGGCGCATGCTTGAGGTCAGCGGACATTTCATTGACAGCCAGCTCGGCCCCCGAGGTCGATCGGGCAGTCCCAGGAGAAACTAATGGCAAACGAGACCCTGACGATAACAGATAACCGAACCGGCAAAACGTATACCGTTCCCATATTCAAGGGAAATATCCGCACGATGGATCTCCGGCAAATCAAGAAGGACCCGGAGGACTTTGGAGTGATGGGCTATGATCCTGCCTTCATGAACACCGCCTCGTGCCAGAGCTCGATTACCTATATCGACGGAGACAAGGGAATTCTCCGCTATCGTGGCTATCCGATCGAGCAACTGGCGGAGAAGTGCTCGTTCCTGGAAGTGGCCTATCTTATTCTCTACGGCGAACTGCCGACGGCAGCTCAGCTCAAGTCTTGGGTCAACGAAATCACGCATCACACGATGATCCACGAGAACGTGAAGAAGTTCATGGATGGATTTCATTACGATGCTCATCCGATGGGCATGCTGATCAGCACGGTCGCCGCGCTCTCAACGTTCTACACGGAAGCCAAGAGCATAGCGGATGCCGAGGTGCGGAGACTCCAAATCCTGCGTCTCATCGGCAAAATGCCAACCATCGCGGCCTACGCTTACAGGCACAGCCTGGGACTTCCCTATATCTATCCTGACAACGACTTGGGCTACACCGAGAACTTCATGAACATGCTCTGGAGGATGGCTGAGCCGAAATTTGTCGCCAACCCGGTGTTGGCGAAGGCTCTGGATCTGCTTTTTATCCTGCATGCCGATCACGAGCAGAATTGCGGCACGAACGCGATGCGTGCGGTGGGCAGTTCTCACGCTGATCCTTACGTTGCTACGGCTGCTGCCGCGGCCGCGCTCTCGGGGCCTTTGCATGGCGGGGCGAACGAAGAAGTACTGAAGATGCTAGATGAGATCGGGAGCGTCGATCGGATACCGGCCTACGTTGAGCAAATCAAAGCCGGCAAGTTCAAGCTGATGGGCTTCGGACACCGCGTCTACAAGAACTACGATCCTCGTGCCGCCGTAATCAAAAAGGCCGCCGAGGAGGTGTTCTCGGTAACCGGCAGGAATCCAAAGCTCGATACTGCAATTGAACTGGAACGTATCGCACTCTCCGACGAGTACTTCATCAAGCGGAAGCTGTATCCGAACGTAGATTTCTATTCGGGGATCATCTATCAGGCCATGGGATTTAAGCCCGAGATGTTCACGGTACTCTTCGCCATTCCAAGAACCGCCGGCTGGCTGGCGCAGTGGCAGGAGATGTTGCAGGATTCGGAG
>DASQID010000043.1:0-5835 GCA_035631775.1 Acidobacteriota bacterium | reverse complement strand
CGATCTGCTGGGCGAAAACACCATCTCGCGCGAGGACGCGGAAAAGGCCACGGACCAGGCAGTGGCAATGCTGGACAGGATCGACCGTGAAAAGGTCGACAGCAACGTGTCTGTCAAGCTCACCCAGCTCGGCCTGGACCTCGATACTGATTTTTGTGCTCAGAATCTTATCAGGATCGCCAGAGATGCGGCGGCGAAGGGCAATTTTGTCCGTGTGGACATGGAAGATCACCATTACACCCAACGGACACTGGACATCGTCCTGAGAGTTCATCGGCAGCTGGAGAGCGTCGGCACCGTCATCCAGGCATATCTCTATCGCAGCGAGCAGGATGTGAGGACGCTGATACAAAACGCGGTTCGGATCCGGCTCTGCAAAGGAGCCTATCTGGAGCCTTCCACCGTTTCATTCAAGAAGAAGAGCGACACGGACGCAAGCTTCGTGAGGCTGATGCGCCTCCTTCTGGATAGCGGCCAGTATCATGCCATCGCAACTCACGATGAAGCGATGATCGCGGCTACCGAAGAATACGCACGGGGAAAAAATATCTCGAAGGACAGGTTCGAGTTCCAAATGCTGTATGGCATTCGGCGCGATCTGCAACTCCGGTTGGTGCAGCAGGGCTACAACGTCCGCATCTATGTGCCCTATGGCAATCGCTGGTACCCTTATTTCATGCGCCGTCTGGCAGAGCGGCCTGCGAATGTGCTTTTTATCGCGCGCAATCTCTTTCGGGAATAGGTGCAGAAGGTGGCTGTTCCTGAAGTTTTCACTTCGCATTCTTGGCTCAGGCAGGATTCGTGTGCAGGGGGTCATCAGCCCCCCTGGATCGCGGCTTCCGGTCACGATACGCGCGCCGGCCTGATGACCGGCGCCACAGGAGTTCGCCGAGGCAAAATGAGAAGTCGTTCTTGGGTCGGTTCTAAAAACCTGAAACGCGTTGCGGGGGGGCCATGAAGCGACGGGATTTTATTCTTTCAGCGGGGCAAGCGGTTGCACTCGCAGGCCTCTCACACATCGGAGGGGCATCCGAATCCAAGTCCGAGCCGCTCAAGGTGTGCGTATTCTCGAAACACCTTCAGTTTCTCGATTGGAGCGGACTGGCACAAACTGCACTGGAGATAGGCTTCGACGGCATCGACCTGACCGTGCGTGATGGCGGGCATGTCTTGCCCGAGCGTGTGGAGCAAGACCTGCCGAGAGCAGCCGAGATCATCCGGAAGGCAGGTCTCTCCCTGCCGATGGTCACCACCGGAATCGTCGACGCGGACTCTCCCTACGCCGAGGCCGTTGTGCGAACTGCCGGCAAACTCGCAATTCCGCGCTATCGTTGGGGCGGTTTCCGATATGCAGATTCGGCCCCCATTCCGGAGCAGCTTGTAGAAATGAGGAAGAGGGCTGCCCGCCTGGCCGATTTGAACCGGAAGTATGGCGTTTGCGCCATGTACCACACTCACTCAGGGCCCGAAGTGGGCGCTCCCATCTGGGATCTCTGGGAGATACTGAGGGATCTCGACAAGGAATGGCTCGGCGTCAATTACGACATCGCCCACGCCACTATCGAGGGCGGGCTGGGGGCCTGGGTTCAGAACCTCCGCCTGATTACGCCATGGGTGAAGGGCATCGCCTTGAAGGATTTCTACTGGAGCCGGGATGCGAAGGGCAAATGGCAGGTACAGTGGTGCCCGATCGGCGAAGGGATGGTTAACTTCAAGGTGTTCTTTGCGATGGTGAGGAAGGCGGGTTTTTCCGGACCAGTCCAGATGCACTTCGAGTATCCATTGGGCGGAGCAGAGAAGGGTAACCGGACAACGACCATGGAGAAGTCGAGAATCATCGAGGCCATGCGCCGCGATCTCGTGATGGTGCGTGGCTGGCTCAAGAATTGACGATTGACGATTGAACGTCCGTCGGGTTTCTCAATCGTCAATCGTAAATCGTAAACCTTTAGTTCTCGCGCCCTGGGTTACACTCTTTGGCGTCCGTTTTCCTGATGTGATATCCGTGACCACGAACTCGCATGTGACAATTCGCCATTCCGCTCTGAGGGAATTGGTGTGCGGCATTCTGCATTCCGCGGGCGTTGCTGCCGAAAAGGCGGAGTTGATGGCAGACTCGCTGGTAGCGGCTAATCTTCGTGGAGTTGATTCGCACGGTGTTCATCTTCTGCCCCACTACCTTACACAGCTCAAATCAGGCAATATCGATCCTTCGAGGGATGGCCGCATCATTTCCGAGTCCGGCGCATGTCTGCTCTATGATGGCGAACATGGCCTCGGACATTTCGTGTCGGCGGTCTGCTGCGGTCATGCTGTACGGATCGCGCGTGAGCACGGAATCGGCATGGTGGTCGCTCGAAATTCGAACCATTTCGGAGCGGCGGCTTTCTGGGCACAACGCATCTCTGCCGAGAGTATGATCGGCGTCGTGATGTGCAATGCTTCACCCGCCGTGCCGCCGTGGCAGGGGCGCGAAGGCAGGCTAGGTACGAACCCGATATGTGTTTCCGTGCCCAGCTCCGGCGCCGGCGCATGGCTGCTGGACATGGCCACTACAACGGTGGCTAAGAACAAGATCGTAAAGGCGGCCTCGAATCATGAGAGCACGATACCCGCCGGCTGGGCAATGGATTCCGAGGGGATCGCGACAACCGACACCCAGCGCGCCCTCCGGGGACTCCTCATGCCACTCGGTGGCTATAAAGGAAGCGGCCTGGGGATGATGGTGGAGGTGCTGTGCGCCGTCCTGAGCGGTGGTTCGATGAGCACAGAGGTGGGAGGGCTGCACCTCACGGAGCGGAAGATGAATACCAGCCAGACATTTCTGGCGATCGACATCAGCCGCTTCCTCACGCCGGAGGAATTTCAGTCACGAATGGAATATCTCGTTCGGGCCATGAAGTCTGCACGCACGGCGCCGGGCTATGATGAAATCCTTGTTGCCGGAGATCCCGAGTGGCGCATCGAAGAACGCCGACTGCGCGACGGAGTTCCGATCGAATGGAGCCTGTGGAATATCCTGACCACTTTGGCGGTTGATTCAGGCATCCCAGTCCCCGAACCGTGATAGAAAATCCGCAACGAATTTCATGAATTACAGTAACCTGAAAATCCTTGCCTTCCCGGCAAGAATTCTCATGTCGAAAGTGCATGCAGCAAGATCAAAGTTCACGGTTCGCAGTTCGCGGTTCACAGAGCCTGCGGGCTGCATACAGACTGCGAACCCCTGCTAACGGCGAACTGCGGACCGCGAACAATGACACGTTGACGTCATTACCCCTTCCACTATTGGTTGCGGCTATGCTGCCCTGGGTAATTCGTGGCAGTTGTTTCGGTCAATTCCACAATGTGGGCGCCCCGGGCCTGTGCGATGTCGCGCAGGTCCTCACGGCAGGTGAAGACAAACAATTGCCTTCGTCCTGCCTCCTCTTCCAGGATTCGGAAGGCTTCAATGATGCGCTGGCGATCATAGGCTGCGAACGGCTCATCCAGCAGGCACGGGCATGGCTCCACCTGACTGGAAACAAGATCGAGAATGCCGAAGCGCAAGGCAAAATAGAGCTGATCCTGCGTGCCGCGGCTGAGATTGTCCGCGAGACGTAATTCTCCGGTTCCTATCTCGCGCGCATAGATGTGGAATTCGGGATCGATGCGAACCTCTTCGTATCTTCCCTGGCATAGGCGCAGAAAACGCTGTTCGACCGATCCGTTCAGCTGGGGCGCCAGCACCTCCTGCTGTTCACGCGAAAGTGCCTGTATCGTCTCGGAGGCAATGCGCAGGGCGTCGCGGTTGCATGACAGCCGGCAGACCAGGCGTTCGGCAAGACTGAGGTCTTCCTCGATCTCCGAGACGGTGCGGCAGCCCTGGAACGCCTGGTTCACTCTCTCCTTTATCATCACAAACGCCTCACGCACGCTTGCGAGCCGGCCTGCGATTTCCTTCTCGTACTTCTCGGCGTCCTCCACACTCGGCATATACGGAAGGTACAGGGAATGCCCGTCGCCGGGATCGCCATGGCCGGAACCGCTTCCGGTATCATCGGAGCCCCTTACATCGTGCGCCTGCTGTAGCGCCTCGCTCACCTCACGCAATCGCTGTCGCCAGCCGTCGAGCGTGAGATCCCCTCGGAGCCGCTGGAATTCGCGCCCTCGGGAAGCCTCCCTTTCAATCAATTCGGTGCCGCGCCGGTGCTTGGCGCAGCTCTCACGAAACTCCTCGAGTGATCTAACCGCGGCCTCCGAGAGAATGGCCTGCGCCCGTGCGGTCTTGGCACTCAATTCCTCGGCCAGTCGAGTCTCCTCGGCCTGCAACGAAGTCCTTTGCTCCACGAGCACCCGCCAGGAGGCATCGAGTTCACGGAAGCGGCGGACGCTTGCTCTCATCACGTCTATCTGGTTTTTGATATTGCCGGGCGAGCAGCTCAGTCCAACCGGCGAAAGAGCATCAGCGATACGGGAGAGAAACTCCGAGCACTCGGTTTGGAACTGATCGCGTTGTCGCTCTTTTTCCTTCGCCCTGGCAGAGAGATCCGCAAATTGCTGCCGGCATTGTTCGGCCCGTTTCGCTGCGTCCAGGAATTCCTCCAGGGAACTGTATCCAAGATCCTGGTAGGCCCGCTGCAGCTCCCGCCCGGTTTTCTTGCCTTCCTCCCTCATACGGACTTGCGCCTCCTGAACCGACTTGATCTCACGGCCAATCCGATCCAGATCCCGGCCGAGTCTGCCGCACGACAAGAACAACGCCAAGGCTACTGCGGCGAAGACCGCGCTGACACCAAGCGCGGGCAAGAGCGGCGTTGCTCCCCGAATCTGCCCGAGCACCAAGGGCAGGAGAGCCAAACCCACCGCGGCACAACCGGAAAGGATCCGACGGTATCTACGGGCACGCACCAGCAGCAACTGCGCCCTCAGATTGGGTATTTTCTCGCCCAGCCGGGTGCTGTTCTCAGAGGCTGCCCGCTCCTCTTCAGCCGCCTCGCGTGCCTTGCGCTGCCAGTCAACGTCCGCCTGGCGCAAGGCAGGGCCCAGTTGCCCCAGGCTCCTTTCGAGGGCTTTTGCCTCATCCTGGATCTGTCCGAGTGATTTCTGAGCCTCATCGCGTTTCACCGCCAGGCTCAGATATTGGAGAAACCAATTCGAAACTTTTTCCGCATCGATTGAGCCGAAGGCCTCCACCTGGCGCCGCTCCTGCTCGGCTCGGCGCATCTGCTCCTCGACAGTCTTCAGCCGAGTGCGTACATCGGCGAGGCTTCTATCCAGGCTGCTGCTTGCGCCGACCAGCTGGTGTAACTCCTCGAGGTAACGCGCTGGAAAGGCAGCATAGGCTCGAAGCGGCTCGATCTCCGCACCCAGAGACGTGAGTTCGTGGTCAAGGTTTTCGAGAGCGAGAATCCGGTTTTCCGCCTCCCGAAAGCGCGCCGTCAGAACTGTCTTCCGGGCAGCTGCATGCTCGCGCTGGAGTCGCTCTACTTCTTCCGCCAGTCGCTTTCTCTCCTCGATCCAATCCTGGAATTCAGATCGACGCTGAGAAAGCGCAGTGCCTTCAGCTTTCAGCTGGGCCACTTGATCGAGCGCCATCATGTAGGGCTTGGTGGGAGCGCGATCCGAACCAATGTCTTCCATCGCACCCCTGAGCCGGTCCAGACTCTGGCGAATGGACAGTTCCTCGACTCCGGATTGAGCTAGGTTGGTGATCCGGTCCCGGATGCTGTCCTGACTGTTGAGCTCGGTGAGCCTGCTCTCCCTGATTACCGCTATGGACTCAAAAAGCTCTTTAGGGAGCTCGAGATGAGTACGCGCGAAGAGTACTTCTGCATTCTTCTGCTGCTCATATTC
>DASQID010000042.1:0-6825 GCA_035631775.1 Acidobacteriota bacterium | reverse complement strand
AGCGCAGCCCGGGGTCTCTCGTCCCACTCGACCAAAGCCCCGGAGGGGCGACAGAACTCCTGAACACGACCGCCCTTCTGTCGCCCTTCCAGGGCTCTCGACTTGCTCGATCCCCAACCCCGGGCTGCGCTGCGCTTGCCCGGGGGTATTGGCTGTGCGCCCTTCCAGGGCGCGGGCTTGCTGTTATGGTTAATCCCTGCATTTCCATCTCTCATCTTGTCCAACCAACGCCGGAACGGCAAAGCCTCTTCGAGTCTCACCGCCAGAGGCGGTGGTTTACCTTAATCGAATCATTGGGCTGAGTCCCTCGTCTTCGTGCCTCTCAATAGAGCCATCATAAAGACGCCGTCACGATGATACTCTGAACGACTACAGGTCAACCGCTCAAGGGCAAATGCATGAGAAAACGAGTTCCGCGTCCTTCGCGCACCGGGCTCTCCAGTGAAATCCTTCCCCCCATGTGCTCGACATTGCGTTTGACGATGGCCAGACCGAGTCCCGTCCCCTTCTGCCTCGTTGTAAAAAATGGAACGAACACCCTGCTCTGCAACTCCTGCGGGATCCCCGGACCGTCGTCTTCAACCACCAGCAGAAGATATCTCTCGGATCCGTCGGCAAGCGCGCCTTCCCATGCCTGCAAGCGGATTCGCGTGGCCGGCCCGCCGGCCTGAAGCGAATTCAGGAAGAGATTGAGGAATATCTCCCGCAGCGCTGTTGGATTGCCCTCGATGGGGGGCAGATCCGACGGCACGTCGTCTTCGATATAAAACTCCTGCTGCTCGATGTCACGACGAAGGAAGCTCAGGGCAGACTCGGCCGCATCGCGAAGGAAGACTTTCTCCCGCGCCTGCTGACCCGGCCGTGCGAAGTTCAGGAGTTGGGAGATAGAACCTTTGAGACGATCAATCTCACCGTTTATGAGTTCCAGATCCTTTGCATATCCGGGTTTCAGGTCGAGATCCTCCTGCATGACCTGAACAATGGTCTTGATGGAACTCAGGGGGTTCTTGATCTCGTGCGCTATGCGGGCGGTCATTTCGCCGAGTTGCACCATCTGCGCCTGCTGAGACAACTCGCTCTGAAGTTCGAGCTTGGCTTTCAGCAATGCCGAATTCTCCAACACGAGCGAAAGCTGCGCGCAGAGGGTTTGAATGGTAGCCTCGGTTTGCGAGTCAAGCTTCGACCTCGGGGAGCTGTCAATGAGCAGGAGGCCCAACCGGTTTTGTCCGTGCTCTATCGGAAAGACATGGGTGGCGCCGAGTGTCTTGAGGAGGGCGGAGACGCCGACTTCGCGTGCGATCGCATCGTTGAGGTAGGGCTTGCGGGTCCCCTCGAGAATGCCGAGAATGCGCGAGAGGATATCCCTCACGCGTGTGCTTTCAGAGGAGAAACGTTCGGAGCCCTCAGGCGGAATCAGAATCTCCGCCCGCGTAAAACCGAAAGCCTTCTCAATCTCGGCCTGCATGAAGGCCCTCCGTTCCGACGGCTCGAGAATGCCGAGTGCCCGGCCTGCAAGCCCCGTCACAAACTCGCGTAGGGCCGCCCGATCCCTTCCCTGCCGGGATTTCCTCCAGGGGAAACGAAGTCCCATCAACTCCAGCATGGGAGATCCACTGCCTGCGCCGGTGCTTCGGGCTTCAGCTATTTTGCATTATGACGAACTTAAAAACGAACTTTGACTCGGAGGTGCCGACAATGATGACATCATTGTTCTCGAGCCGCCTCCAGCCTCCGGCCCGCTTTTCGCCCACGAGATCGCCTTCCACGAGTGTGCCGCAGGAGCTCCCGCGATCCACAATGACGTAGGCTCCATCACGATAGTCTATCAGGAAGTGCTCGCGGGAAACGTTGAAGACGTTGCCGACTTCGAGGAGGTAAAGATCATTATTGGGAGAGGATTCGGGCCGGCGACGAGCATCCGGCGGGGCTGCCGCCCTGTTCATGAGTCGGCTTTCTCGGCCTGCTCTGAACGGGAAAGTCGTAATCTGCAAATATGCTCCTCCGAGCGAATTCCTGGCTTCCGGAGTGAGCGCCTTTAGATATGCGGAGGAATCGGCCACTCGGCCCTCCTAAGCAGGTGATGGTTTGTACTTGAGTAATAGCGACCAGAGATTAACCCACGCAATAAACTCAATTCAACGAGTTTTAGCGCCGGCGGCGGCCATGAAAATCTGCCACCAATTACACGAACTTCACGAAATGATTTCAATCGTTCGTACATTTCGTGAAATTTGTGGCAGGTTTTCAGTTCAGCGGCCGAAGTTGATGAGGAGTCCGCCGGTCACCTCGAACATATTGAGGCGATTAGAAAAGATGCCTGTGGCGGTGTAGCCGCGAACGTCAAACCTCAAGCCAAGCGGACCCCACAGCTTGGGGAACTTCATCCCTCCGCCATAGTTAAAGGCGAACTTGGTTCCCACAGGCTCTCCGGGGGATCCGTACTGGTGGATCAATCCCACTCCGGCAGTGGCGTAGGGCACCGTGCGGCCGGCCGGGATATTCACGATGAGGTTGCTGTTGTAGACGAATCCCTTCGCACTGGTGATGGCGGGAAAGCTGCGAGGGAAGAGGTAGTCAGAGCTGAAGGCAAGGGTGTGTTCCATGCCCAGCATGGGCACGAAGTTCAAACCCAGGCGAAATCCGAAAATGGGACTGCTGTCGAGCGCTGTCGAAACTCCATTGACAGACAGCTTTCCCGGTTTGACGCCGCCGACATACGCCGTGAAGTCGGCAGCCTCCACGCCGGCCGCGAACAGGCCAACCAACACAAATGCAAAAATGATCCGGAACGCACTTGCACGGCTCATAGGAGCTCCATACGCTAGAATGGAATTTGGCCCAATCTACCGCTCAAATTGTCGCGTAGCAGAGCAAATTTTGCAAATGTCGACGAAGGCACGGGAGGTGCGGGAGGAAATATCACCTTGGCGGGATTGACAGGTTTTCCGTGCAGCCATATCCGGAAGTCCAGGTGAGGACCCGTGGCGAGACCGGTTGCACCCACATATCCGATTAGGTCTCCCTGCGCGACGCGAGTGCCAAGCCGCACCGCGATCCTCGATAAGTGCATGTACATGGTCTCGTAGCTGCCGGCGTGGCGCAGCTTTACGGTCTTTCCGCCGCCTCCATTGAGACCGGCTGCCACGACAGTGCCCGCACCGACCGCCTGCACCGGTGTCCCGACCGGCGCAGCATAGTCGACACCAAGATGGGGGCGCACGATTTTCAATATCGGATGCATCCGCGCACGCGAAAAACCGGATGAAATGCGCGCGAACTTGAGCGGGGACTTCAGGAAGGATTTCTTGAGCGCCTTGCCGTCCGGCCCGTAATAGGCCGGCCTGCCGTTCTCGTCCACGAAGCGGAATCCCGAGAACTGCTTGTTCTGATTCGTTATGCTGGCGGCCAGTATGTTCCCGTAGAGTTTGAAATCGCCGTTCAGGTACTTTTTCTCCACGAGCAAGCGGTACGAGTCTCCCCTCTGAATGTCGGTATAGAAATCGATATCGCTGCCGAAGATGTCGGCAAGATCCAGAGCGAGACGCTCCTGCTCACCGCTATCGATCATCGACATGAAGAGTGAATCTTCAATCACCCCGGAAACAGGCTCGACCCTGGTCTCATAGGGAAACGGCTTCATCACCGGAACAAACCGCTTGTCCGGATCGCGATAGATGGTCAGGAACTTGTTTTCATCCACCGGATAGCGAAAATCGTGGAACTGTCCCTCAGGGGTGAGGTAAAGCCAGTACGGCTGCTGAACCCTGACTTTGGCGAGGTTATAGACCATTCGGGCAGCTTCAACCATGTCGTGAACTTCCTGGACGGAAAGTCCGTGCCCCACCAGAGCAGACGTGATCGTCTGATTCGGCTTGAATCTGTCCACGATCTCCCGCAATTGCGGCACCGGAAGTGACGTCGAAAGCACAGGCACCGCGAGAGCCGTGCTTGCCAACCGGATCGGAGGAATCTTGCGCGGAATGAAATAGGACACCGATGAGACCGCGGCAGCTGCAAAAACCACTGCAAACAGAATGGGCAACGGATGCCGGAGAAGCCGTTTGAGCATGTCGAACAGATCTCTCGCCTTCATTATATAGATATCGGCATGATTGAAATAGACTGAAACGATTCGTAGCCGCAGTTTACACGCAAATACGAGCTGCGCTATGCCTCCACCTGCGGCTTGCACTTGTTCTGCAGGCGTCTCTCCACCAGATCGGGAACGAGGCCGCGGACCGAACCGCCAAGCAGGGAAATCTCTTTCACCAGGCGGGAGCTCAGATAGGAGTAAGCCTCGGCCGGCATCATAAACACCGTCTCCACTTTGGAGGAAAGACGGCGGTTCATCAAGGCCATCTGCAGCTCGTATTCGTAGTCGGATACCGCGCGAATACCGCGCACAATCACCGAGGCATCGATTCGCTCCGCGAAGTCGACCAGCAATCCCCCGAAGGTGGTAACCGAGACATTTGAAATTCCCTGGGTCACCGTTTCCAACATCTCTACGCGTTCTTCCAGGCCGAAGAGCGGGATCTTGTCGGTATTTCTCAGGATCGCGACAACAACTGTATCGAAGAGCGAGGCACACCGCTGGATGAGATCCATGTGCCCGTTTGTCACCGGATCAAACGTTCCAGGATAAACCGCTCGGATCTTCATAAATTCGCCTCAAGAGGCAGGCGCCATTATAGGTAGAAGCTCCAACCCAATTCAACACGGATTCCGGAATCGCCACGAATCACACGGAGCGGCATAGCCGCAACCAAATTGGATCCCGCGTTCCTTCGCGTCTTCGCGCCTTTGCAGTGGCTCTGTAAAAAGCCACCGCAAAAACGCTAAGGCGCAAAGACAGGCTGCCGTATCCTTGCTGAAATGGCAAGGATCTGAACGTTAGTAGTACGAAATAATCTAACCCGGCTTGATGGTTCGTGAAATTCGTGCAATTCGTGGCAGATTTGGGTGCAGGTGTGGAGTTAGTCGCAGATCCGACCGATTTGGTCAAGCACCGCCCGAAGGCGTTGACAGAGTTGGTGAGCTTCTCCGGGTCGTGACCTGAGATCGGCTCTCTGGCGTAATTGCCTGAGAGTGTCGAGAGCTTCAATCCAGTCGGCCCTGATCCGGATTGCCGACCTGGGAAGCGTTCGCAGTTGTCTGAGGCATTCGCGCATCTGATCAGCGGTTTCGAGGTAGTAGTTCCATCGCTTCAAGGGTGTGGCTTTGGTCTCGGCCGCAATTGCCACGGCCAGCCTGGTTCACGCGCTCTCGAGTGCCCTCACGAGATCCTGGTACATGCTGGGAGGGCCCTTTTGCGCCTGCAGTTGGTGATTCACGATCTCCCTCCCTGGAGAAATATTTGTGAAATACAGAACCCCACCGCGAAACATTAGAGGTGATGCGAGAGCTTCTTTTGAACTAACGGCAAATCGACGATTTGAGCCAAAAAATCATGCAGTTCGGTGTCATCGATGGTTGGAATTTGGGAGAAGCCGTTGCCACTGTCTTACAGCGTCACAATGCGCGATGGTTCAGGTTCGTTCTGAGGGTGCTGGGAAATGAGGCAGACGCGGAGGACGCACTGCAGGAGGCCGTCCGTCGAGTGCTGGTCCGCAACCGCCTGTTTACGACCGAGGAACAGGTGAAGAAGTACCTCGGGCGAGCCATCACCAACACGGCGATCGAACTCTATTACAGCCGCAAGAGGGATCGGAAGAGGCACGTCAATCTTCAAGAAGACATCCGGCCTTGTATTCAGGCGATGACACCATTGACCATTCTGGAGGAAAACGAGAAATCGGCTGAGGAGGATTCTCTCCTGCAGGCTCTGACAAAGGCCCTGGGCCGGCTGCCCCCGAAACAATTTCAGGCCGTTCGATTGACCATGCTGGAACCGGGCATCTCATCGATTCGGGACGCTGGAGAACTCAACGGAATAGCGTACTCCACGCTCAGGCACCGAAGCGTCCAGGGGATCGTGCGCCTTCGGAAGTTCATCCGCCAGACTATGCGCTCCGCGGGGCTGCGGAACAGGGGCCGAGAGAACGCTTAGGTGTCCCCATGAAGGATGATGGAAACCCCTCGCCTTCCAGGCGAGGCATCGGGTAGTGAAGTCGACGCAGTCGACTAAAAATACGTCTCGCCCCGGTATCGAGCAGGGTTTCATAACTTGACGGCACAAATCTCCAGCCCGTCAGGAGCGCCGTAAAAGCTCAGGCAATGGTCTCCCTGGCGTACAACGCGAGTTCGCCGGTAGCGTGTTCCGGCCGCAGGCAGTGTTGCCCAACGATCATGCTCAATGATGATCCTGGCGTCACCGGAATTGAGCCGCATGTCGAAGAGGATCTCCAGAAGGTCGGCATATGGCTTGAAATCGTAGGGTGGGTCGAGGAAGACTATGTCCGCCGAAAACCCCTCTCTTGAAAGAAGGCGGAGTGCAGAGAAGGCCTCCTGCTGTAATATGCGGTAGCCACTCTTGACGCCGCACAGTTCGAGGTTCTGCCGGATCAGGCGGGCAGCATCCGGTCTGACTTCAACGAAGACGGTCTCGCGGGCACCCCGGCTGATCGCTTCCAGACCTATCGAGCCGGTCCCGGCGAAGGCGTCAAGCAGGACGGCGCCGCGGATCCCGGGTCCCAGGATGTCGAAGAGAGTCTCTTTGAGGCGATCCGCCGTTGGACGAATCGTTATGCCGCGTGGCGATGTGAGCTTCCTGCCACGGAATTCACCGGCGATGATTCGCATTACCCTTGACACTCCTAATTGCGAGCCGCACCGACTTGTGAAGAGGCCCGCCGCCCGCTGCCTTCTGCCGGCTTTGTTCTAACC
>DASQID010000041.1:0-2994 GCA_035631775.1 Acidobacteriota bacterium | reverse complement strand
CCCCTTCTATGTGCGCTGCTCTGCGCTTGCCCGGGGCTACTGGCTGTGCGCCCTTCCAGGGCGCGGGCTTGCTGTTATGGTTGATCCCTACATTTCCATGTCTCATCTTGTCCAACCAACGCCGGAGCGGCACAGCCCTTTCGAGTCTCACCGCCGGAGGCGGTGGTTTACCTTAATCGAATTAAACATCGTTCGTGAAATTCGTGGCAGAGTTTTTCATGCGATGGCGCAATATGCCAACGGGAATCCTGCATAAAATGCTGCCGCACGCACGAGATGGTCCGCCGGCATCTGATCTGTGATGGCGTGGGCGTGAACCTCGTTTCCGGGCCCGAACCCGATCGTGGGAAGGCCGATCAATCCCATGGTCGCGATGCCGTTGGTACTGAAAGCCCACTTGCCCATGGCCGGATCCTCTCCAAATAGCGTCCGATAGTTCTCCACCGCAGCGCGGCAGGCCCGGTGCGCGGGGTCGAGTGTCCAGGTTGGGTAGTACTTTTCCGTCCGGTAGACGAGATTCGTGTAACTCGGCACGTCATACTTCAGGACTTCCACATCAGCTTCCACGCCGGCTCTTCGAATTGCATCACGTACTTCGGCTACCGCACTCTCCTTGGTTTCACCCCTGGTCAAGCGCCGGTCCACGTGGATGTAAGCCCGGTCAGGAACTGCACACACCGATGGCGTCGAACACTCGATATACGTAACCGTAACTGTTCCCTTCCCCAAAAATTCATCGGCCGGGAGCCTGTCGTTGAGCTGCTCGATCTGCCCGATGATGCCGGACATCATGTAGATCGCGTTCTTGCCCCGCTCGGGTGCACTGCCATGGCAGGATATTCCGTGGGTAGTCACGCCGATTTCCATGCGTCCCCGATGGCCTCGGTAGATCGCAAGGTTGGTGGGTTCCGTGAGGATAACCACTTCGGGCTTGAGGACACCCTCATTCAGAATGTACTGCCAGCACAGTCCGTCGCAATCCTCCTCCTGCACAGTACCGGCAATCCATAGTGAGTAGTCGCCTGCAAGCCCAAGGTCTTTGATGATTTTTGCACCGTAAACCATGCCGGCCATTCCGCCCTTCTGGTCGGAGGCGCCGCGCGCATAGAAAATGCCGTTTTCCAGTTTGCCCTCGAATGGATCCCATTTCCAGGAAGCACGGTCGCCAATGCCGACGGTGTCGATGTGCCCATCCATCGCGAGAACGTGTCTGCCGCTGCCGATCCGGCCAAGCACGTTACCCATCCCGTCGAACTTGATTTCATCGAATCCAACTCCTTCCATTTCGCGCCTAATTCGCTGCGCCACTTCCCGCTCCTTGCCGCTTTCGGATGGTATCGCGCACAGGTCGCGCAGGAATTGCAGCATATCCGGCCGGTAATATTCGGCTTTCTTCAGGATTTCACTGGGATTGGTCATTCGGTAACCTCATCAGCAAATCAACCCACTGTGAGACAGGCGGGGAGTATAGCGCCGCAGCGCCGAGCGCGCAATCTCAGGATCCTTTGCATCCTCGCGTCTTAGCGGTGGCTTCTTTCAAAGCCACCGCTCAGGGCACGCGCAAGATAAAGATCACATTTTGGCACAGAACGTAGTCATGTGCGGGGGGTCATCAGACCCTCCGGTCGCCGCCTCCGGGTGGTTTTCCTTCGTGCCAATTGTGAAGTTGATTCTGCGCCTGCCCTGGGACGCCAAGGCGCAAAGAGGATACTTCCTGGGCGTATAATGCCGCCCTGATGCGGTGGTGACGCCTTCGGACGCTGATCGGATCTCGGGACAAACCAGCGGGGGAATATATGACTCAAACAATACTGGCTCTCGCACTCCTGATCACTTTGACTGCTCCCCTCAGCAATCCTGCCCACAAGGGGATACTGCTCGAAGACCTTACCTGGCAGCAAGCGGAAAAGGTCCTCACCCCCGCAACGGTCGTGGTCATTCCCCTCGGCGCCGCTGCCAAGGAACACGGGCCTCACCTCAAGCTCAAGAACGATTGGTTGATCGCGGAATATCTCAAGCTACGGATTATCGAGAAATCCGCTGTAGTGGTAGCACCGACTCTCAATTACGGTTTCTATCCTGCATTTGTCGAGTACCCCGGGTCCACATCTCTGCGGCTGGAGACTTCCCGCGACATGCTCGTCGACGTCTGCCGCAGCCTTGCTCGTTTTGGGCCAAAGAGGTTTTATGTCTTGAACACAGGGATTTCAACCCTGAGAGCGCTCGCCCCAGCCGCGGAGACGCTTCGGGCGGACCGCATAATCCTGCGCTATACGGACCTCAAAATCACGGAATCGGTGGAAAATCGGCTCAAGCGTGAAGCGGGTGGAACGCATGCAGAAGAGATCGAAACGTCCATAATGCTCTACATCGCTCCCAAGACCGTCGACATGGCGAAGGCGGTGAAGGACTATCATGCTGAAAATGGATCCGGAGGTCTGACACGCGATCCCAACGGTCGGGGTGTTTATTCCCCCACCGGAGTCTGGGGAGATGCGACGTTGGCCACCCGCGAGAAGGGAAAGGCCGTCGTCGATGCGCTCGTGGCGGCGATAGTGCACGAAATCGAAGAGCTCGCGCGCAGTCCTGTGCCGCCGGGTAAGTAATGCTCGTTTCACTCAACTTTCCTGTGGCGACGGGCCACTTGTTCAGACTTGTTACGTGTCGGGGCTGAAGCCCCGACCCACAGGATCCAGCTCAATCGGATCCGCGCACGGATCGGCCGCAGCCAAAGGGTTTTGGCGTTCCTTCGCGTCTTCGCGTCTTAGCGGTGGCCTTTTATATAAAAAGCCACCGCTAAGACGCCCGCAGCCGTCAGGCTGTCACACAGAGGAGTACTTCCTGCACAGGGCCTTGATTTTGCCTATGAGTTTCGGCACACCTGCCATCGGGTCTTCCTCCCCTTCGTACTCCGCCGACATATACCCTTTATAGCCGGCCTTGGCGAACATCCCCCAGACCTGCTCGAGATCGAGCGGCTTTCTGGGTTTATCA